>DASUPR010000391.1:0-14465 GCA_036281015.1 Pyrinomonadaceae bacterium | reverse complement strand
TGAAGAGGACGTTTGGGACTCACAATACCGTCTCGAAGCACAGATCACAGATGCCTCTCGCCGCAGTATCACCGGTACCGCAAACCTGATCGCGACGCGCGGCAACGTTATCGCGCGCGCAACACCCGATCGCTATGTCTATACGCCGGGTCAAATAGCTCCTGTCAAAGTTTCGACGACCGATTATGAAGGACGTCCAGTGTCCGCGAAGGTGACGCTCCTGCTAATGTCGCGCAGTTACGTGAAGGTCGATCACAAAGAGAACGAGTACGATCCCGATTACAAATTGGTCGAAAACGAAGTCAGTGCTGGTCAACTCACAACCGATCAGGAAGGTCACGCCACCTACAACTTTTCCGTTCAAGGTGCAGGCAGCTTTTCTATCAAAACCATTGTCCAGCAGGGCGAACGGCATTACACGTCGCTCAGCGGTTTTATCTGGGTGGCAAACGAAGCAGACACTGCGTCTCCTTACTGGACATCGTACTTCCAGGAGTCGAGCATCAAGCTCGTCCCTGACAAGAAGTCGTATCGCGCCGGCGAAACCGCGCACGTGCTCGCGCTCTTGCCAAAAGAAGGCGCGAACCTGCTCGTTACGACCGAGCTCGACAGCGTGATGTCCGCGCGGCATCAGTACGTTCCCGGCCGCTCGGTGATTCTGGATGTGCCGATCGAGGCGAACTACGCGCCGAATGTTTTTCTCAACGTCACGTTTGTTCAGAACGGCGACACGTTCACCGCCGATCAGCGGCTTGTCGTGCCCGCTCGCGACAAGCTGCTGAATCTCGAAATCATTCCCAACAAGCAGGAGTACAAGCCGCGGGAAACTGCGTCGTACACGGTGCTCGCGCGTGACGCTGACGGCGCGCCTGTGCGCGATGCGGAAGTGAGTCTCGGTGTGGTTGACGAAGCGATCTACAGCGTCTCGCCCGATTACTCAGGCAACATCCGCCAGCACTTTTACGGCATGCGTTACAACTCGGTCGCGACTCACCTTTCCGTCGCTTACTGGTTCCAGGGTTTTGCCGGTGAGAAGCCAGTGGACCTCGCGAGCACCAAGCGCACATATCAATTGGCCGACTTCAAAAATGAAGACCCGCAAGCGCAACCGATAATCAGGAAGGAGTTCAAAGACACGGCTTACTGGCAGCCGGCGGCGGTCACCGGCAGCGACGGGCGCGCGACCGTGAAGTTTCGTTTGCCTGATAACTTGACCACGTGGCGTGCGACGGCGCGCGCCGTGACGAGCGACACGAAAGTCGGCGTGGGCAGTTCGAAAGTGATCTCGCGCAAGGACGTAATCCTGCGGCTCGAAACACCGCGTTTCATCACGCAAGGCGACACCGTCACGCTGTCCGGCATCGTGCACAACTATCTGAAGCAACCGAAGTCTACGCAGATTTCGATCGCGGTGAACGGCGCCGAGTTGATTGGACCAGCGCAGAAGACCGTGACGATCGATCGCCAAGGCGAACACCGGCTCGACTGGCAGATCTCGGCGCCACAGACTGGTCAGATCACACTGCTTGCAAAAGCTTTGACCAACACGGAATCGGATGCAGTTGAGTTGGCGCTTGACGTGGCGCCGCGTGGTTTGCACGAGACTAAAGTCGAGCGATGGGTCACGACAGACGACGCAGCCGAGCAGCAATTCACGCTCGAGATCCCGGCAAACGCCGATCTCAACTCGCGCCGGTTGCGCGTGGAAGTCACGCCTTCTATTGCCGGGAGTCTGTTCGGCGCGCTCGATTATCTGACGACGTATCCCTACGGCTGTACCGAGCAAACGATGTCGAGCTTTCTGCCCAACATCATCGTTTCGCGCACGCTGAAGGAATTCCGCTCGAGTTCGATTCGCAACAACAACGATCTCCGGCAGAAGGTCGAGAAGGGACGAAATCGGCTCTACGCGTTTCAGCACGAGGACGGCGGTTGGGGCTGGTGGAAAGACGATCAAACCGATCCGTATATGACTGCTTATGTGATTCACGGACTCACGCTCGCGAAGCAAGCCGGCTACGAGATCGACGACGAACGCATCGCACGCGGACGTGAGAAGTTGCGAGGCATGCTGGACTCAGATGTCATGGAATTGGAGAACGACCAAAGCACGCGCGCGTTCGTGATTTATGCGTTGGCAGAAAGCGGCGGCGTCGACAATCGTCACGTCGAGAAACTCTTCGCCGAACGTCACAATCTCCAACCGTACGGCCGCGCGATCCTCGCCCTCGCGCTGTCGGCCCAGAAGATGAGCGAGCGAGCGCTGCAAGTGGCTGGCGAGATCGAGCAGACCGCGAACGTCAGCAAAGCGACGGCCTTCTGGGGAGGAGATAAAAAAGCCGAATTTCGGTTCGTCGATGGGGATGGAACCGAGGGAACCGCGATGTCGCTGAAGGCGCTCTCGCTGATCAAGCCGCAGAGCTCGTTATTGCCGCTGGCCGCACGCTGGCTCGTCGCCGAGCGAAAGAATGGTTACTTCTGGAATTCAACCAAAGATACCGCGTTTGCGATCTACGGACTGATCGACTATGTGAAAGTCAGCCGCGAACTGACGCCTTCGTACGATCTGCAAGTCTACGTGAATGGCGAAACGCTCGTTGCCGAACACGTCGGCGATGCGAGTGCAGCGCGAACGTTTCTCCTGAATCGCAAAGGCTCGGCGGTCGGTGCGACGAATCAGATTCGCATTGTCAAACGCGGCCGGGGCACGGTCTATTTCTCGGGTGCGGTTGAGTATTACACCAACGACGAGAACGTCGCAGCGCGTGGTTCTTCCGAGCTCAACGTGAGCCGCGAATACTACCGGCTCAAAGTCGAGCAGGTTGGTTACAGCCTGAAGTGGACCATGGTTCCGTTGACTGGCGAGATTCGTGCGGGCGATTTACTCGTCGTAAAGCTGCGTATTCAGGGTCAACCGGCGCGGCGTCTGATGTTGGAAGATCCGATTCCGTCGGGAGCCGCGCAACTCAATGCCGTTGGCAATCTGAATCTTGATTATAGCGACAAGTCCTGGACCGACTGGTTCAGCTCCCGAGAGTTTCGCGACCGGCGGACGGTTTTCTTTCTCGATCACTTCGACGGCGACACGACGTTCCAGTATGCGATGCGCGTGCAGGTGCCGGGCAATTTCGTGGTCGCGCCTGCGCGGGTGGAATTGATGTACGAGCCGTGGAAGAACGCGAACACGGCGGCCGGGCGATTTACGTTTCTTTGATGAATCCCCCCGGTTCTAATCCGTGCTCTGCCGTACGCAGCATTCCGCGGACGAGTGTCAGCGAACTGCAACCAGTCTCCATGCTCAACGAACGCGGATTCTCGAAACAACGCCGCGCTACGGACTCGTACAAGACGTTGCGCATCTAAATTGCATTCCAGGCGGAAATAAGTTCTGGCAACGGGTGGCGCAGCGAAGCTATGATGTGAGCGCCACCGCAAAGGTGAGGCTATTTCAAAATGAATCTCCTCCGACTCCCACTCGCTTACTTATTACTTATCTCGGTCGTCGCAGTCCCGGTTGCAGGTCAACAGAAACGGCGCGTCCCGGAAAAGACTCCCGCAAAACCAGCCGCTCCCGCGCCGGCGCCCGCTACGCCCGTGACCTTCGACACCCTGCTCGCGACTAACGTGTTCAATATCTACGCCGAAGTGCGCGGTGTCGGCCAGTTGATCCGGTCCAACGTTGCAACCGAGGTGCTTGATCCGATCCTGAAGCTCGGCGGTCCACCAGACGATTTCATCTCGACGGTAAACTGGTTGAAGACACACTCCGATCAGTTGATGACGTCGCGGATGATGGTCGCTGCGTGGCCCCGCGGTTCGGAAATTCCCGATGCGGTGATTGCGATCGAGTTTTCGACGGTTGACGAAGCGACAAAGTTTGAATTGCAGTTGAATCGTATGTTGGCAAAGGTTCTCCCGCCTGTCGCAGCATCGCCGTCTCCGCCCGAAAAGAAAACCGATCAGCAAATGCCCGCGGCTGAAAAAGCACCGGAGTCTGTGCCCAGCTATCACATGCAACGCGCTGATTCCCTGGTCCTGATTTCACCAAAGCCACTGCAACTGAAAAAGCTGAGGCCCAAGGGCAGTAAACTGCTCGCGGAAGATCCAAACTTTCGCGTCGCCTACAACCGGTTCAGTTCCGAACCGGTCTTCGTCTACGTAGACATCGCCGGTATTCAAAAGGAAAGCGAAGAACGTACAAAGAAATCAATAGAAGAGTACAAGAAAGCTGAAGAAGCTCGAAAAGAAGCCGAAGAGAAGCAGAAAGCTGAAGCCGAACAAAAGAACGAGAGTGATGAGGAACCTCAGTTAACCGAGGAAGAAAAAGCCGCACTGGCCGCTTTCGAAGTCAGACCGGAAGCATCGACGGAAGTCCCAACCGGACTGGCAGCGAAGGAACCCACCGAAGCGGAAGTGCTCGGCGAAGCGCTGTCCGGTGTGCGAGGCATGCTGTTCAGCATCATGCCGAACATCCCCGACGCCCTGGGCGTCGGCTTTTCACCGGACAATGAATCATTCGACGTGCGCTTGTTGATGATCGACGCACCCGGTGAAACCAGCGACCCGATTCCTTTCTTTTCCGGGCTCCGATTGGGTGGACCAGTGACGCCTGAGTCGCCCGTGGTGATGCCGAGTGACAGCGAGTTGGTAATCATGCTGGCGTTGGACTTCCCTGAGATCTACGGGTTGATGTCAGCGTTCGATTCGCCGCAAGCATACATCGAGAGCGATGGCGTCGTGGCCACGAGCTCCCACAAGCCGGTTGTGGTCGCTCAACCTGCCGAATTGGCGGCGCCGCTAAAAACAATCGAGCGCATCACCAAAATAAACGTCAAGGACGAGTTGCTGCCGTTGCTCGGCTCGGAAGTAGCAGTCAGCATGCAGATGAGTGAGCTTGGTTTGTTTGGTCCCATAATCGCTGGTGGACGGCCGGTACAAACAAAAGACGACTCGAAGACCCCGCCGCGAATGCCGTTCGTTGTTCTCTCCTTGCGCGACCGCGAAGGCATGCGCCGACTGATGCCGCGCATTCTCGAGGGTTTCGCCGGTAAGGCCGCCGCCGCGTTGGCCCAAACCGAACGGCGCGAAGACACGGAGCTCGTCTCGATTGCCAACATGTTTGCTTACGCTTTTGTCGGCAATTTCCTGGTGCTCTCGCCCGATGCAGCGACAACACGGCACGTAGTCGACTCGTATCTCAAAGGTGAAACACTCTCCGCCGACGCCGCGTTCAGAAACCACACTCGCTGGCAACCACGGCAGGTGCAAGCACACGCTTATTTGTCCCCGGCTTTTGCAGAGAGCTACAAGAGTTGGGCTAACAATGCGAGCACGCGCATCAGCGATGAAGCACGCGCACTCCTGGCGCGCGTCAGTACAAATCCACAGCCAGTCTCTTACTCACTTTCCAACGACGGCCTGGGCTCGCTACACGAACTGCACGTGCCGAAGAGTCTGGTGGTAACAGCCATCGCCGGTATCGCCAGCACGGAGAACCCGCCCGCGACTGTGAAAAACGAACGTTCGGCGATGAGCGTGCTGTGGTCCATATCGAGCGCTCAGAGAGCGTACAAAGAAGAGAAAAACGGCAGCTACGCTTCGCTCGAGGAATTGCTTTCCGCAAACTTGATTTCGACAGACATGATGGAACGCAGCGGCTACAAGTTTGAGATCAGGTTGGTGCCCGACGGATACGAGATTTCTGCGGTTCCGATCGAGTATGGCAAGACGGGAAAGCTGTCGTTCTTCATGAACCAGGAAACACCGCTGATTCGCGGCGCCGATCATGGCGGCGGACTCGCGAGTGCTTCCGATCCGCAGATTAGTTACTAAAGGTTTTCGATCGCCACGGGCTCGACCGGATCTGCCAGTTCGAAGCGGAAAATTCGTGAGTAAAAGTAGAGCTCGCCGTCGAGCGCGCGCTTGATGTTCTTCGCCTGTCGAAAACCGTGCTGCTCGCCTGCGAAGGCGACGTAAGCCACCGGAAGCCGTTTCGCTCGCATAGCTTCCACCATCTTTTCGGCCTGATCCGGCGGCACCACTTTGTCTTCCAATCCCTGAAAGAAGATTATCGGGCACGACAAGCGTTCCGGGAAGTTGATTGGCGAACGCTCGTAGTAAATGTCGCGCCGTTCCGGATATGGACCGAGCAGTCCGGTCAGATACTGCGATTCATATTTATGCGTATCGCGCGCCAATGCTTCGGCGTCGCTGACGCCGAAGTGACTCGCACCGGCCTTAAACGTGTTGCGGAAAGTCAACGCGCAAAGAGTCGTGTATCCACCGGCGCTGCCGCCGGTGATGACCAGACGGTTTCCGTCAACTTCGCCACGATTCGCAAGATAGCGGGCGCCGTTTGCACAATCGTCCACGTCGACAATGCCCCACTTCTTGTTCAAACGTTCGCGATACTGCCGGCCGTAGCCGGTGCTGCCGCCGTAGTTGACGTCGAGCACCGCGAATCCACGGCTGGTCCAATACTGAATCGACAGACTCAACGCTGTTGAAGCCGCGGCTGTTGGGCCACCATGACTCTTCACGATCAGCGGCGGCTTTTCGTTTTCCGGCGCGCGGTAGTCGGGATTCTGCGGCGGATAAAAGAAACCGTGGGCCGTCAACCCGCCTTCCGTTGGAAACTCGATCGCGCGCGGTACGGAAAAGTAACGCGGATACACTTCCAGATCGTTCGACCGGCGCAGCGTTTCAAACGCGCGCGTGTTGACGTCGTATTTAGTAATCGAAACAACTTCGGTCGGCGAGCCGGCGCGAAAAACGACCTGACCGTCGCGTGCATGAACGTATTGAATGTCGGTAAACGGACAATCGACGGTCTTTAACTTCCCGCTCGTGGTATCGACTAGTCCAAACGTCGAAACACCTTGCTCGACGTGCGCACACGCAATCAACTCTGTCGAGATAAAAGCATAGGACGACATGCCGAAGACCCACTGCGGCATGCCTAATTCGCCCTTTGTTTGCGCGACGCCTTCGATCTCGTTGTCACTCGAGAGCCGGTGCAGGTTCCACCAGCCGTTCGTGTCAGAGGCGAAATACAAGACTCCATCCGGTGACCACTCGGGCTGAAAGATCGATTCCGCCGCGCCTCCCGCGACCCAGCGTGTGGAGGCCAACGAACCGTCTTCGCCAAATTCACCGACCCAGAGCTCGCAGCCGTCCCACGGCATGTTCGGGTGGTTCCACGTCAGCCAGGCGAGTTGAGTTCCATCGGGGCTGACGCGCGGCGAAGAATAGAAGTCGTTTCCTTCGATCAGCACACGGCCGCATTCGTCGTTGTTTTCAGTATCCAGACTGACGATGCAGTTCGCCGCTTCGACATCGGGGTTTCGGTGATCCTCGCGCACGCAGATCAAACGGCTGCGTGTCAGGTCGAAACAATAGTCGGCGTATCGCACGTCTTCGGCGGGCGTGATGGCGCGTGGTTCCGCTGTGCCGTCCTGCCGGTAAACGCGTTGGTCCACAAAATTCGAGAAGTAGACGACGCCGTTCACGACGATGTAGTCGCCGCCGCCGTATTCGTGAACACGGGTGCGTGCGTTGAGAGGTTGCGGCGTCAGGCTGGTCACGGTCCCGCTCGGATCGCGACGAACAATTACATTTCTCCCGCCTTCAGTTGGGCGCATTTCCACCCAGTAAATGTCGTCGCCATCGAAAGTTGGCTGGCTCAAGCCTACTGAGCCGCTAACGATGAGGTCTGAAGTAATAGGGGATTTCCACGAGCCGTATGGAGTTATCTTTGGTGAGTGTGACAAGCTGAGTCCTCTGCTCCTGCCGATTTTGGTTCGAAATCTCTCGTTTTCCTGCGTCGTGAAACTTTGGAAAAGTTTTAGTTACACAGCCGCAAAGGCTTTACAAGATGTATGCAACCTACGTTTTCCTTCGGGCGGCTAGTATCTGCCCGTCGTTAATTCTCCATGGGAGAACTGAGATAAAGGCAAGGGCACTGGTCTTGGGGGAGGTCAGTGCCCTCTCTTTTTGTCTGAATTAATCTTACCAGCACTCCGGGTTTCTCCTGAGAAAAAGTTTCTTATCTATTGACTGCGACCGGAAAGCAGTCGCAGAATTCACGAGTCTAAAATCGAAAGAGGTGGCGTAGATGTCCTTCTCGAAACGAAGCACGATCGTGTTTTGCCTCGCCCTGTCCTTCATATTTGCCGGTTTTCCAGTATCAATCACAACCGAGGCTGACACTTTTCGCCCGGTAGTGCGCGGGAAACGTGGCGTCGTGGCGGGTGGACAGCCGCTCTCGGTCGAGGCCGGGTTGCGCATTCTACAGCGCGGCGGCAACGCGGTTGACGCGGGTGTGGCCACGATTCTCGCTGCTTCGGTCATCGAGTTCTCGCACTTTTCTTTCGGCGGCGAGGTTCCGATTCTGATTAAGCCCAAGGGTCAGAAGGTTGTCGTGATCGAGGGCATGGGACAAGCGCCCATGAAGGCGACGCGGGAGTTTTTCGTTAACCGCGGCCGCAATGAGTCCGATTCCGGTACGACAATGCCCGGCGCGAGGAGAGGCGGCATGATTCCGTCGACCGGTCCGCTTTCCGCCACAGTTCCGGCTGTTCTCGACGCGTGCGTCACCGCGCTCGATCAATACGGAACGAAAACACTGGGCGAAGTCATGGAACCGGCGATTCAACTCGCCGACGGTTTTCCGCTCGACGAGCTCCGCGTGCAGTACATCCGAACGCGCTCCTCGATCTTTTCGCAGTGGCCGGACGCCAAACGAGTGTTCCTGCCCAACGGCGAAGTGCCGAAAGTCGGCGAGATCTTCGTGCAGGCAGACCTTGCGCGCACTCTGCGCGAGATCGTGCGCGCTGAGAAGCTGGCCGCACGCGGAACGCGTAACAATCGTCACGCGGGATTGATGGCCGCGCGCGACTACTTTTATCGCGGCCCAATCGCCCGCCGCATCGGCGCGTACATGCAAGCCAACGGCGGCCTGATAGCCGCCGACGATTTCGCCAAGTTCAGCGCGACAGTCGGGCAGCCGGTTTCCGCCGAATATCGCGGTTACCAGGTCTACAAGGCAGGTTTCTGGACGCAGGGCCCGGCCATGGTCGAAACACTGAACATGCTCGAAGGTTTCGACTTGAAGAAGATGGGCCATAACTCCACGGAGTACATTCACACGCTCGCCGAAGCACTCAAGCTTGCGTTGGCGGATCGCGATCGTTACTACGGCGATCCAAACTTCGTAAAGATTCCGATGGCCGAGTTGTTGTCGAAAAACTACGCCGCGTTGCGGCGTCCCCTGATCGATCAGCAACGCGCCTCGCTCGCGCAACAGCCCGGCGATCCGATGAACATGAAAGCCGTGCTCGCGAGTGCGGTGCAGACTGTCGGTAGAGTCACCACCATTCCGGAGCTCGAACGCGCCAACGACACGACCTGCGTCAACGTCATCGACAAAGACGGCAATCTCTTTAGCGCCACGCCGAGTGGCGCGTGGTTGCCCGCAGTTGTTGCCGGTGACACCGGCGTGCTGATGGGCCAACGCCTGCAATCGGCGTTGACCGATCCGAATAGTCCGAACGTCGTCGCGCCGGGAAAACGCCCGCGCATCACGTTGACGCCGACGCTCGTGCTGAAAAACGGCGAACCGTTCATGGTGCTGAGCACGCCGGGCGGCGACAATCAGGACCAGGCGTTGTTGCAAGTGTTGCTGAACGTGATCGAGTTTGGCATGAATCCGCAGGAAGCCGTCGAAGCCGCGCGCTTCGACACGCAGCACTACGTCAGCTCATTTGACGATCACGAATTTCTTCCCGGTTCGCTCAACGTCGAATCGCGCGTCGGTCTGAAGACGATCCAGGAGCTCACGAACAAAGGACACAAAGTGAAGGTGCAGAGCGAGTGGGGCACACTGTCTGCGCCGACAGTAGTCATTTACGATCCGAAAACCGGTGTATCGTCCGGCGGCGCCGATCCGCGCCGCAGTCGCTACGCCGTTGCATGGTAAAGCCGGTCTCATAATCCTCTTTGAAGGAGTCCCCCTGATGAAGATTTTCTCCCGCAGAAATGCGTTGTTAGCTGTGCTTGCTTGCGTAGTAACAGTCGCCAATCAACCAACCGCCGCCGCGCCGGCTCTCCCGAACCCGGTGCTGGCGTTTCTCGGACAGGAACCAGTGGAGGCAGGCGGCAAGAAAAGTATTCGTTATTACTTCGAGGTTCATAACAAGGAGGCGTATCCGGCGGACATGTTCGCGGCCGCGCCAGATCTTCCGCCTTGCGGGACGAACAAAAGCGCCTCGCGCACGTGGGTGGACATCTACACCCAGAGCGGAAAGCGACTGAATGGGTTCTGTGCGCTCGGCAAACCCAGCGATCTTTCGCGCATCTGGTTCGCGTTGGACCAGGAAGAAGTGCCGCCGAGTTGGGTCTACATCGAAATGAACGATCGCAAGACCAACACGAAGTACAAATCAAATCTCGCAGAAACAACTTTGTAAATCTCAACCGTTAACGAGGGGGAACAAACAATGCCGGTAGCAGAAGGCCAACGCTTTATAGATTTCAAACTCCAGAACCAGGACGGCAAGACCGTCTCGCTCGACGATTTCAAAGGCAAGTGGCTCGTCGTTTATATCTATCCGAAAGACGACACGCCGGGCTGTACGATTCAGGGGAAGTCGTTCACAGCGAGCAAAGAGGATTTTGACAACGCAAACATCGCGGTGGTGGGCGTCAGTGAAGACGATGTTGCGTCGCACCAGAATTTCTCGAACAAGTTTGGGTTCAAGATCGATTTGCTGGCGGATCCGAATCACGAGTTGCTGAGCGCGGCGGATGTGGGCCAGAGTGAATACAAGGGCACGATGTACTGGAACCGCACCAGTTTTGTGATCGATCCGGAAGGCAAGCTGCGCAAGATTTATCGTGGTGTGAATCCCGAAGGTCACGAGCAAGTGCTGCTCAACGACATCAAGGAGATGCAGGCGCAGGGCTTTGGGGCCCACGGATAAAAGCCTGAATTATGCTGGCATACGTGTTTTGGCATTGGCCGCAGGCGAGTGTAGATACTGAAGTTTACGTGTCTCACCTGGAAGCGTTTCATCGCACGCTCGCGGCCAATCGCCCGCCGGGTTTTCAGCGTTCGGTCGTTTTTCGCATTGAAGACGCGGACTGGTTGCAGACACGTGGACCAGCGTATGAAGAGTGGTACGTGCTTGACGGTTCTGCCGCGATGGACCCGTTGAACGACGCGGCGGTTTCCGGCGTTTGCGAAGCGCCGCACAACCTGGTCGCGCGCGAAGCCGCGGGTGGAACCGGCGGGTTGTATCGCTTGCGAGCGGGTGAAGGAGTCTTGCACGAAGCGCGCTTTGCTGTCTGGTTGTCTAAACCGGAGGGTGTGACGTATCGAGATTTCTACGACGCGCTCGGTTCCCTTACCTCACAACCCGGCGTCGCGCTTTGGGGCCGACAGATGACGCTTGGTCCAACGACCGAGTTCTGCTTGCACAGCCAAACGCCGGTTCAATTGCCGCCGGGCTACACCGGGCGGCAACTTCCTCTGACGTGTCTGATCCGTGTCTAGTCCGTGGCCAAAACAGCGAGCAGCGGACAATGATCTGACGCGGCCTTGATTCGCTCAGGCGGTTCGATAATCACTTCGCACTCACGTAATCTTTCCTTAAAAGCGCACGGCAGAAACAGGTAATCCAGTCTCACGCGCTGGTCCCACGTTGGAAACGTGTATCCCTTCACGTCCGGGTGCAACATCCGGTAACCGTCGCAATAACTCGCGTCTAGCACAAACTGAATCGTCTCGCGTTGCAGTTGCCGCCCACTGATCCAGATCAGCGCGCGTATCCACGCGGGCATGCGTTTGGTTTCGAGCGCCTCGCCCGGCGCGAGCGTGTTGAAGTCGCCGACGAGCACGTGAAAACCGTTCTGATGACGTTTGATTCCTTCAAGCAACGAACGGATCTCGCGCGCGCGGCGGCGTTCGTCCCACTTCGAAAACCTCGCGCTCAAGTGAAGACCAAACACGCGCGTGTCGGAGTTGTCGGGAACGATCTCGAGAAACGAATGGCGCGCGCCGGCGGGATAGTGCCACTCGTGGTAACCGATCTTCAGTTTGCTGATGTAGGCGATCGAGTGGTGGCGCCGTGAAGCCCAAAACGGAAAGCCGGTTGCGGCCGCGAGGCGTTCGATCACGTCCGGGTAGATTGCTTCCTGAAAAACGACCAGATCGGGATCGGCGGCCTTGATTGTTTCTGCGAGTGCGTCTTCGCGCCCGACGCCGCCGAAGCGGATGTTGTAACTGAGCAGCTTCAGCGTCACGCGCCTTCCTCGGGATGAACGACGACGTAGTACGGCTCGCCGAACAGGATGTCACGGCTGTACAGGACGAGGCTCGACGTCGCTTGAAAGTTCACCGGGCGCCCGGCGAGTTCCTGTAGCGATTGGCGTAGCTCGTTCAAGTCCGGCGTGGCGATGCCGGGATCTTTATCGCCCAGCGGTTTGGTGTGGAGACCGGGAAGGTAGAAAGCATCCGGGTTCCACAGCGCCATCACCTTGCTGCCGACCAGCGTTACGTCGAGGTCGCTGGTGTTCTTGCCCAGCGAGTCGAATGGCGTGCCGTCTTCGTGACGTTGGTTCGTGACTACGCTACCGCGGAGCACGATGCCGGTGCCTTCGGGCAGCCCCTGTTGCAGTTTGCGATAGAAAGCGATGAAGCGGCGTTCGTCGCCGTCGAAAGCGAGCGTCAAGATGCGCGCACGAAGCTCGTTCTCGCTCATCTCATGAGCATCTTTTGGCATAAGCGGGCCTGTAGGTCGAATATGAAGATACCACCGACTACGTCGGTGGGATTCCTCTGTTTACGCCTTGGGGGTTAGGTTGTATCTGAAGTACCACCGACTACGTCGGTGGGATTCCTTCTTTTACGTCGTGGGGGTTAGGTCGTGTCTGAAGATCCCACCGACTACGTCGGTGGGATTCCTTTGTTTACGCCGCGGGGGGTTAGGTCGTGTCTGAAATTACCACCGACTACGTCGTGGGGGTTTAGGTTGTGTCTGAAGGTACCACCGACTACGTCGGTGGGATTCCTCAAACACGATTTACGCTAGGGGAAGTCTGAATGTACCCCGATTGAAGTCGGGTAGGTTTTCAAACCCTACCTCTTCAAACCCGACCTACCAAAACGCTAGATAGTCCGAAATATCAACGACTGAAGTCAGTCGGTTCTTCAACTCGACCTACCAAACACCAGGTAGTCTGAAAGTACCACCGACTAAAGTCGGTGGGTTTCTTTATACCCTACCTACCAACACCAAGCGGAGCGTGCAATCCCACCGACTGAAGTCGGTGGATTGTTCATACACCACCTAGAGGGCTTCTAACGGGAGATGTCTCGCACGACTTCGTAGAACTCGCGTGTGCCCTGGCGAACGTTCTTCACCGAGATGCGTTCGTTGTTGCCGTGCACGCCTTCGTCGTCCTCGGGCGATGTGTAAATCGGCGCCCAACCGTAAGCAATTATTCCGAGCTGACGGAAAAGCTGGCTCTCAGTATAACCGCTAAGCATCTTGGTTGTGATAATGGCGTTCGGGTGATTCGCCTTCGTGCGGCGCGCGATCAGCGAAAACAGTTCCGTGTCGACCGACGAACTGTTCGGCTGCTTGAACCGGTTTACGTTTTCAATCTTGATCGTCGGGTCGGCGATCACCGCTGTCAGCGCCTTAAGAAACTCGTCAGGCGATTCGCCGGGGAGCAGGCGCACGTCGATATTGCACGTCGCCGTAACCGGAATCACGTTCGTCTGTTTGCTGCCGCTGAGCATCGTGATCGAGATCGTGTTGCGCAACAGAAAGTTGTACTCACGCTGGCTCGTCAACGATTTCACAAAAGCCGGATCCTTCAACGACTCGCGAATATTCGCAAACTGCGAACGCAGCGGCTCCTGCTGCAACGGCGCCACGTCTTTAAAATATTTCTCAACCGCCGGCAACAACTTCACCGGCGCTTCCCAATCGAGAATCCGCGACATCGCGCGGATGAGCCGGTTCGACGCCGAGTCTGCAACAGGTCGCGAACCGTGACCGGGCGTCCCCGTCGCCGTGAGCCGCAACCAGAAAGGCGCTTTCTCCGCAACGTCAACCCCAACAACCTTCACTTCCCCGCCCTCGAGCAGATTGTCGCCGCCTTCAGTCAGAACATACTCCGCGTTCTTAAAAAGATCTGCTTTGTTGGCGATCATCCAAAGCGATCCCTCATCGTCGACCTCTTCGTCAGCCGTGCCGAGAAAGATCACGTCGCGCGAGAGCGGTGGTCCTTCGCGTTTGAGCACGATCATCGTCATGAGATGAAGCAGTCCTTCGCCTTTCATGTCGAGCGCGCCGCGACCCCAGATGTAATCGTCCTTGATCACGCCGGAAAACGGCTCGACAACCCACGCCGACGGCTCGGCGGTAACAACATCAGTGTGGCTCAGCAGGATGATCGGA
>DASUPR010000390.1:0-8357 GCA_036281015.1 Pyrinomonadaceae bacterium | reverse complement strand
CGCCGCGCCGGCAGCCGGACGTTGAATGAGCTGTTGCAACTGGCCCTGGAGCTTCGGATGCAACGTCAGCAACACGGGATACTTGTTGAGCCGCGCGAGGTCTTCACGCAGGTTCATCGCATTTGCGGTGCGCACGACGGTGCGCAGGTCGAGAATCTCGCTACGTGTTTCGTCAGGGTTCTTCGACGAGCTGATGAACTGCTCGACTTCCTCTTTCGTGATGCCCCACGGATACATGTTCTTGCCAGGCTTCAACGCCTCGACCGGCAGAAATGGTTCGCGTTTGTTTTCGAGCGTGGTGGCGATTGGTCCCTGGAACAGCCGGTACAGAGTCAACAGATTCTGCGTGGCCGGTGTGCCACCGTTCTGCTTGTTCAACTGTTCGAGCGCGCGATACGAAGTGAGCGCTTCCGGGTGGCGTTGCAGTTCGTAGAGTTTCTGAAAGATCTGGCCCACCTCGATCAACTTGGCGACGGCTTTGCGTTCCCCTTCGGAGAGTTGCGAAGTGTTCGGCGCCAGCCGAATCGTTTGCGTCTTCTCGACGAGCGGCTGGCTCTTTTCGAGCGGCCAATAACCGTTAGCAATAAGCAGCGACATGATTATGCCTGAAGCGAGTTTAGTCATGGACGCATTCTGCCATACGGCGTCACGTGTCGGCCATTCTTTGCACGCGCCGCGATCTTTTGTTGAGGTTTTGCAGCAGAATCTTGAGGCACTGCCGTTGCAATGGGCCAGGTTGTGACGAGTCTGCGCACCACGATTCGACGACGCTTCAGGCGTATGCGACGGCGACGAAAAGTCGGCCGTGCGTACGACATGGCGCTCGAAGTCGCGCGTGTGCTGCCGCCACACGCAGACGTGCTCGACGTGGGTTGCGGCAACGGATTCATCGCCCACCACCTCAGCGCTTTACTCGGCAAGCCAGTGGTCGGACTAGACGTCGGCGACAGCACCGCGGCGCGCATCAATTACCTGCCCTACGACGGCCGCCATTTTCCCGTGCGCGATCAAAGCTTCGACGCCGTGTTGCTTTGCTACGTGCTGCACCACGCGCAGGACGCGCGACTGGTGTTGAACGAAGTGAGCAGAGTCTTGCGCGAGGGCGGACTTGCAATCATCTACGAAGACATGCCGGCGCTCTGGTGGGACCGAATGGTCTGCTGGACTCACGATCGAAAGTGGCGCGGCGTGACTGGTCCATGCACGTTCCAACGCGAACACGGCTGGCGCAAGACATTCAACCTGGCTGGCTTTGAAGTCGTGAGCGACCGCCCACTCTCGCGCTGGCGCAACCTCGCGCATCCCGTCGCACGCCGGTTCTTCGTCCTCAAGAGCTCGGTCTCACTACGTCCCGTTCCCGAGCACGTCACCGATCTTGCGGTAGTCAGCCTTTATCCCACAACAGCCGCTTGACGTTGCGAGGGCGTTTAGAGTCCCAACTGCCTATTCATCTCCGCAAAATCGAAGTGGTTCCAAGCCTCAGCAATCTTGCCGTTCTCAATGCGTGTGATCGCGACGCCCTCAAACTGAACGGGAGCATTGGTCGCCGCAAAACCGAGACTGTCGCCCGTGTGCCGGCCTCGCACACTGCAACGCGCAACAACCATGTTACCTTCTGCAATCGCGTCTTCGACCGAAACAATCAGGTCAGGAAAAGCACCCCGGAACTGCGCATGAAAATCATAAAAGGCCTGGGTGCTTTGCACGGGATTTCCTGCCCCGTCAACGAGTCCGTGAATCACCGCATCGTCGGCCAGCAACTCGTTAATCGCTTCGCTTCTGCCCTGGTTCCACACCTCTTCGAACCAGCGCCTCATAAGAGCTTTGTTTGTGTCTGACATAGTACGTCCGTCCCTTGTTGCCGCAAATTCGGAATCGAGTAAAGCCGTCAGTTACGGCTTTCGCGGAAGCTCCGCAAAGCAGTCGGTCTCTGCGTTCTCAGTAATGGTGCACGTTCTTTCGACTGGCAGGCAACAATCCGGCTTACTGTATCTGACTTTGTACTCTTTAGGCTCAAACCAGCGCTTGCTATCAGTGTTTTGGTTCAACGGTTTCGAATTCAGTTCAATCGTAGCTCCCGATGGATAACTTCTGAAATGCATTCGACCGAGTGTGCCTACGTACTTCTCAAACGACACTTGGGCCATGCACCTCGACTCCGGTAGCGGTGAGTACAAACGTACATTTTCCCAGCCATTGAACGTTGCCTCCGTCGCGTCTCTGGGTGTGAGGCCTGCAGTCCTAAACTTTTCAGTAACCGTCGGCAGAGTGGTCTCTATGACAACCCTATCGCAGTTCAGAACTGACTCATCAAAATTTGGAAACTTCGTTCGAATCTTGTTTAAAGATGCTTCGTACTGATCGGCAGCCGCCTTCGGTTCTCGTTCCATAGCGGCGGCTCGCTCAGATGCAGGACGCTGGCTAAAAATTAACGTAGAGGTAGCAATGAGAAGAAACAAACAGGCTAATGTCTTCATGGCTTCTCCTTTAGGTTATGAGCGCTGAACAATGTTACGACAGCAATGAATGCCCCTAACGCCAGATGGATAATCTGGTACTGGTAGAAGTTATTGATGTTGGCGTCGAACACATCAGGAATACTCGGGCTGTCCTTGTCGTACAACCGACCTCCGGCCAGGAACACCCGCGACACGTAGTTAAGATAAAGCGAATGATCGACCAGCGATCCAATGAGTAACAGGCTCGCACAGAGAAACATGAGCACTTCCTGCCGGTCGGCAAACACGATTCCGATCTCGTCAGGTTTTGCGATTACCAGTGCCCAGAGAGCGGCCGTAATCAGCAGGCCGATTTGAAACAGGCTGCGCGAGAACTCAACCCGGCCCTTGATACTTTCGCTGGTCAGTTCGTTGTACTTGATGTCCGCAAGTCCTGTATCCACGCTAGTGTTACTGATGCTGCGTAAGGTGAAAGTCAGCGTGACGACGACTACGGCAATGGCAAGCCAGGTCAAAACCCAACGGATGGTTTTGTAGTTGGAAACAGCTGGGGGCATGCGTGTTCCTCCTTGAAAAACCGAAGGTTGAGTGGGAAACGCAAACGGGCGAAAGCGTTTACGCCGGTTCTATTCGAGTTGCGAAGGCGGCGGAATAATACGTCCGTTGGCAGGGATTCTCAAGCGGCATCAAACCCGATCACGCCGCGTTCGCGCAGCTTCTTGATCATGCGCAGGCAATCGGCCTCGCGAAAGGGACAGATTGAGAGGATTGATTGGATGTCCCACGCGCCGTTGATGCGCGAAAGGACAAAACCTTCCTGCGGATCGATCTGCATATTCGTCATTTCGACGGGTGAGATGCGCAACTGCGGCACTGAGCGCGGCGTCAGTCCGCTCGTGGAGTAGACGTGTTTGACGTACGCCTCTTCCGCTGCCGGCAACAGCGCCTGCGCTTCCGGATTGTTCGGTTGCTGCTGTAGAGCTGCCTGAACGATCTGCAACGCTGCTTCCGGATCGCTTTCCAGTTTGCGTTCGGCAGACCAGACCATCTCGGTCACACTCTCCGGCAGATCCTCGATGTCGTTACCCGGCGGCGGTGTTTCCTCCGGCTTCTCGCCGGTAACACGCGCGACGCCTTCGCTGATCAACGTGTAGAGTTGGCCGTAAACATGAAACGCCGACGCGTGCATGTGATAACAGATCTCGGCGACCGACATTTTCTTGTCGACAAAAAACAGCACCTGCCGAAACTCCTTGCCGAGTTTCAACGACGACGTCCAACCAGCGTTGAGTTCGAGAATCGACCGGTCGGAAGGCACGAGCGTCCGGTAACGTGCGAGCTCGTCGATGCGGTAGATGCCTTCCATGATCACGTTGGTCGGCTCGACTTCGATCAGCAGCAGCTCTTCCGGCAACGGGTCTTCGTCGTAAAACTCGAAGTCGCCTTCTTCCCACATGAACAGGTCGTAGATCGCGTCGAGCGTGCGCGTTTTCAGGATCTCGAGCACTTCCGCTTCGGTCAGGTAGCCTTGTTGGACCAGCACCTCGCCGAGTTTGGCGCCCGAGGTACGCTGCAGTTCGCGCGCGGCTTTCAGTTGGTTGTCGTCGACTTTGCCGTAGTGAAGCAGCACCTGGCCGAGATATTCTCGCGGGTCGTTTGATTTCGAACCGACGATCATCCCGTTTTTGAAATAGACCTGCTTGGTGATCTTGTCGCGGTCAAACTTCAACGTCCCTGACTTTCTTCCCGCTGCTAAAAATTGCAGCAGGTCAGTCAGGCTCATTGTTTTCAAAGTACCTTGAATCGCCATTAACTGTTCGTGACGAGGTGAGGCTTTCCCCCTGGGCTTTAATCTTCAACCAAGTCTGCGGAGATCACGGCCGCGTCCGGACCAGCTTCGCGCGCGATCACCAGCAGACGCTGCAAGTTCTCCGTCTGTTCTTCGTTTAGCTCTACAAACTGCACCCCAAAACCGAGGCCGTGACTATGGTGCCTGACTTCGCCTTCGAGATACAGCCACTCACCGTCAGGCAGCAGCACGCGGAAGGCGACGATCTCCCCAACCATCACCTCGCCGACCGTGTCGAGGTAACACCCGCCTTCAGAAAGATCGGTCACTCGCGCCGAGTGGCGCTCCTCGGCATCCTGCCAAACCGCGTCGAGGTGCACACTCAACCGGGGTCTAGATCGTCGGTCATCCATGGCCTGAAGCCATCATACATTTTTTAGTGAAGCACGGAAAGAAAAATCTAAGGTGACCGGTGTGAATGAGAGTCACTTACAACGTACGCGCAATGCTTCGGGGATGATCTGGAAGGTCGCGGGAAGTCTTCCAGGAAGTTCTCCGTCGACTTCCAGATCTACTGTCGCACCTCGTTCTGCGGGCCGGACGGTCACTTTTCGCGCAAGCGCGTGGCTCACTTCCGGCATCGAGAGGTGCGATCCGAGGTAAACTCGGGGCGCGCTCGTGAAGATCTTCATCGCCCCGAGGTCGCCGACGCCCACGACGTCAAACTTGCCGTCGGTCAGTTTTGCGTCCGGAGCGATCTTCATGCCGCCGCCGAAGTAACGCGCGTTGGCGATGCAGAGTGTCGCGACTAAAAGGCGCCGTTCGTGCGCGTCGTCGAGTTGTACCAGGAGACGCGTGGCTTCGCTGCGCATCGCGGTTTGCAGCAGCGACGCGCCGAACGAAACGCGTCCGCCGAGCCAGCGTGGCGTGTTTGCCGGTAACCAGTCAGGCCCGCCGGCTTTGACGCGCTGGATGACTTTCGTGCTCAAACCGCACGACGTTACGCCCACAAAGTAACGCATCGCTTCGGCGCCTTCGTGATCGACAAACGAAATGCGGCCAACGTCGATCCGGCGCGTGCGGCCGGTGCGCAACACTTGCGCGGCCGCGCGGCTGCCCGATGGAATTTCCAGCGAGCGGCGGAAGTCGCCGCCGGTTCCACTCGGCAGGATTCCGAGCTCTGCGTCTTTGCCGGAAGCGAGTATGCCGTTGGCGACTTCGGAAACGGTGCCGTCGCCGCCGCAGGCAATGATGAATTTGATTCCCTTTCGCGCGGCGTCAGCCGCAATCGAAGCCGCGTCACCGCGAACTTTTGTGAACGCGGTTTGAAACGCGCCAAACTCCGAACGCAGATCACTCGCGACCCGCGGCCAGGCCTCGCCCGTGCTGCCGCTTGCGGATGACGGATTAATTATTACCAGCGGCAGAGCCACGCATTCTCCTGTCTTGCTCGGCGAGTTCGGCGATCTTTCCCATCACCATGTCCGCGATCTCTTTGTGCGTACGAAGGCGGTCGGGCCGGTTCACATAGTCGCTCAGATCGATCAGCGGCCCGAAGTGAATCCGAATAACCTCCTTGCGGTTCCAGTTACGCGCGACCTGCCGCGGCAGACTGTTACACAGTCCCGCGATGAACACCGGTATCACCTGCGGCTTTGCTTCCAGGATCAACTTCCCGACGCCCGGTTGCGCACGCAGAAACGAATATGGATCGTCGTCGTTCTTGTTGCGTGTGCCTTCAGGATGAAAGCCGATGATGTTACCCGGACCGTTGCGCGCCAGGTCCGTCAACAGACGAAACGAGAACTTATCAAACGCACGCTTCTCCGGCAGCGGATGATCGCCCGTCGCAAAGAACGGCGGGTACATGGACCACCAGCCCATGAGCAGGTTCACAACCAACCCCAGCGGCGACTGGTAAAAGAACCTGCCGCGCACGGGAAAGAAAAGCTGCTTGCGCCACTTCGTCATGCGAAAGAGCATCGCCGAAACGGCATACATATCGAAGAACGAACGATGATTCGCCACCAGCAACAACGGGCGCTCGCGCGCAGCAGCCTCGACGTGTTCGAGGCCGTAGACGTTCATGATGTTGTAAGTGGAGAGATGAATCCACCCAGCGCCCATCGTGCTCTGGCACCACGTCCAGAACCTTTTCCACGCGCCCTGGTTCATGCGGCGCGTCACGCGATAGGCAAACCGTTCAAAAGAAGAAAGCGCGGCCAGTTCTTCTGCGGTGGGGACGACGGTTGAGTCTGTGGAAACTGGCGCCAGTTCTTGCGAACGGTTCAAAGGTGACTCAACAGTTCTCAACTGCCAACTCCAGAACTACTCGATCGAGAAGTACTTCGCCTCCGGATGATGCACAATAATAGCCGAAGTTGACTGTTCCGGCTCCAACTGAAACTCCTCGGTGAGCGAAACATCGATCCGCGCGGGGTCGAGCAGCGTGAAGAGCTTCTCCTGATCTTCGAGGCGCGGGCACGCGGGATAACCAAAACTGTAACGCGAACCCTGATACTGCTGATGAAAGAGACGCGACAGATTGGCCGCGTCGTGGCCCGCGATGCCGAGCTCTTCTCTGATTCGTTTGTGCCAGAACTCGGCGAGTGCTTCGGCCGCTTCCACACTCAATCCGTGAAAGTAGAGATAGTCGGCGTAGTTGTCTGACTTGAACAGCTCGTGTGAATACTCACTCGCGCGCCGTCCGACGGTCACCAGATGAAACGCGACCACGTCCATTCTCCCAGATTCCTGCGAAGCGAAGAAATCGGCGAGACACAGGTGCTTGCCCGCGGGCTGTCGCGGAAAAGTGAAACGCACCTGCTCGCGTTGGTTCTCGTCGTAAACGATCAGATCGTTTCCGGCGGATTGGCAGTTGAAGTATCCGTAGACGACTTTCGGAACGAGCAGCTTCTCACGCTTCGAACGCTCTTTCAGCTCCTCGTAAACCGGACGAACCTTGTCGCGCACCAGCGCCTGATACTGCTCCGGCGGCATCTTGCCTTGTTTGAACTGCCACTGACCTTTGAACAACGCGTTCTCGTTAACGAAAGCGAAAACGTCGTCGAGCGAGATGTCTTCAACGACGCGCGAACCGTAGAACGGCGGAGTGGGGATTGGCGCCTCGGGGTTTACCGCAGACCGGATGGTGTGCGCTGTGTCGCCACGGGGTTCAGCGCCACGAGGTTGAGCGCCGCGCGGGCGCGCCGCTTTGCGAATTCCGAGTTTCGCTTCCTCGCCGACGAGGTCTTCAACGTCGTCGACAACCTCAACCGGCGTTGCCGATCCATTTTCTTCCACCGGATCCGCGGCCCCGACAAGCTGGTCCATCGTGCGCAACCCGGCAAACGCATCGTGCGCATAAAACAGCGTGCCCTTATAAATCGACTTCAGATCCTCTTCGACATACCGCCGCGTCAACGCCGCGCCACCGAGAATCACCGGCACCTTCACGCCGCGCTCGTTCATCAACTCGAGGTTGTCTTTCATGATCAGCGTCGACTTCACGAGCAACCCGCTCATCCCGATCGCGTCCGCGCCGGTCTCGTCGTACGCCTGAAGAATCGCCTCAATCGTCTGCTTGATGCCGAGATTGTGAACCTTGTAACCGTTGTTCGTGAGAATGATGTCGACGAGGTTCTTGCCGATGTCGTGAACGTCGCCCTTCACCGTCGCGAGCACCATCGTGCCTTTCGCGGTGGCGCCGCCCTTCTTCTCCATGAACGGTTCGAGAAAACGCACCGCAGCCTTCATCGCTTCCGCCGACTGCAACACGAACGGCAACTGCATCTGGCCACTTCCGAAAAGATCGCCGACGACCTTCATGCCCTCGAGCAGAATGTTGTTGATGATGTCGAGCGCGGGGTGCGTCTGTAGGGCGACTTTGAGTTCGTCTTCCAGACCGATCTTCTCGCCGTCGATGATGTGGTTCTTCAAACGCTCTTCGACGGTGTCGCCTTTGCTCGCTTTCTTCGCCGCCTTTGACTTAACACCTTCGAAAAGCTTCGTAAACTCAGTCAGCGGATCGTAAACGCAAACGTCCTTTTCAAATCGGCGCTGGTCGTAGATCAACTCACGCGCGACCTGAATCTCTTTTTCGCCGATAC
>DASUPR010000389.1:0-18589 GCA_036281015.1 Pyrinomonadaceae bacterium | reverse complement strand
CAACGGCTCAGCAAATTGTCAGACGAGCTCAGCAGCATGGTGCAGAGCGTCAAGAAGGGCGAAGGAACAATCGGACGCCTCTTCAGTGACGAGGCGCTTTACAACAGCTTCAACGCTACCGTTCGTGAAGTTCAGGACGTGATGACGCAGGTTCGTTCGGGCGACGGTTCGGCAGGAAGATTCATCAACGATCCCGCGCTTTACAACAACGCGAATGAGATCGCGATTCAGTTGAAGGCGTTGGCTGACGATCTGCGTGCGGGCCGCGGCACCGCCGGCAAACTCCTGACTGACGACGAGCTTTATGTGCGCATCAACCGCACTGCCGACCGGCTCGACAAGTCAGTCGATCAGATCAACCTGATGGTTGCGGACATCAATGCCGGCCGCGGAACGCTTGGCAAGCTGATCCGCGACGACCAGATTTATTACGACGCCCGCGCCGCCATCGCGCGCTTCAACACCACCGCCGAACGCATCGACAACATGGTCGCCGCCGCCCAACGCGGCGAAGGCACCGTCGGCAAGCTGTTGAACGACGAGACGCTCTACACAAACGTAAATCAATTGTCGTCCGAAGGCGTCAAGATGCTCTACGACTTCCGCCAGAACCCGAAGAAGTATCTGACGATTAAGTTCGAGCTGTTCTAACGATCTTCCTTCTTTGTGCCTCTGCGTCTCCGTAGTTTAAGTCAACCACAGAGACGCAGAGGCACAGAGAAAACAACTACCTCCCCCGGAAAGGACTACTCCCTTGAAACGTGTCCTCCTGGCCCTCCTCTCCACCTTTGTGTTCATCAGCACGGTTTACGCACAACACAGACATCACCGCCACGACGCGTCTGAGCTCGGGCGTGTGAACTTCAGCGTCTCGTGCACACCGCAAGCGCAAAAGAAGTTCAACCGCGCCGTCGCCTGGCTGCATTCGTTCGAATATGAAGAAGCCGAGAAGGCTTTCACGGAAGTTGCCGCGACCGATCCGCGTTGTGGCATGGCGCACTGGGGCGTCGCGATGAGCAACTATCATCCCCTCTGGGCGCCGCCGACCGCAGCCGAGTTGAAACGCGGTTGGGAGTCGATCGAAAAGGCAAAACTCGCGGCCGCGCGAACGCAACGAGAGCGCGACTACATCGCCGCGATGGAAGTTTTTTACAAAGACGCCGACAAGGTGGACCATCGCACGCGCGCGTTCGCCTACCACGACGCGATGAAACGTCTCTACGAGACCCATCGAACGGACCAGGAAGCCGGCGTGTTCTACGCGTTGACACTCATTGCCACGGGCATGATGTCGAACGATAAGACCTACGTGCGCGAGAAAGAAGCGGCGCAGATTCTGAATCGCGTGCTCGCGCGGCAGCCGCAGCATCCGGGCGTCGCTCATTACCTGATTCACAGTTACGACTATCCGGCGTTGGCCCAACTCGCGCTGCCCGCGGCGCGCCGGTACGCGAAGCTCGCGCCGGCGTCCGCCCACGCGCAGCACATGCCTTCGCACATTTTTATCCGCATGGGTTTGTGGCAGGAAGCGATCCGTTCGAATCTCGACGCCGAAGCGTCGGCGAAGGCTTTCGCGCGCCGGCACCAGATGGCGGGCGCGTGGGACGAGCAGTTGCACGCGATGGATTATCTTGCGTACGCGTACCTGCAAAGCGCGCAGGACAAACTGGCGTGGGGCGTGCTCGACGAACTTAACAAGATTCCCACGGTCGAGCCGAAGACTTTCAAAGTCGCGTATGCCTTTGCCGCGATACCGGCCCGTTACGCGCTGGAACGGCGACGTTGGGACGAAGCAGCGAAACTAGCGTTGCCGGCGAACACGGTCGAGATGTTTCCCTGGAAAAAATTCCCCTGGGCGGAGGCGCACATTCACTTTGCGCGCGCGATCGGCTTCGCGCGTAGTGGAGATGCGAAGTCGGCGCAACAGGAAGTGGATAGACTTGCGGCGTTGCAAAACGCGCTTGTGCTTGTGAAGGGTGAATACGACTGGGCCAAACAAGTGGAGATTGAAAGGCAGATTGCGGCGGCGTGGGTGGCGTTTGCGCAAGGGCAGCGAGAGGAGTCGCTGAAGCTGATGCGCGCGGTGGCGGAGCTGGATGATAAAACCGACAAGCACCCGGTGACGCCCGGATCGATTCTTCCCGCACGCGAGCAGCTCGGCGAACTGCTGCTTGAGTTGAAGCAACCATCAGCCGCTCTGACGGAGTTTGAGACTTCCCTTCGCACGGCGCCCGAACGCTTCAACGGCCTCTACGGCGCCGCCCGTGCGGCAACGCTGGCCGCGGATCAGAAGAAGGCGCGCAGCTACTTTGAGAAGCTGATTGCACTGACGCGCCAGGCCGACACTCCGCGGCCGGAGATTGCAGAGGCTAAAGCGTTCCTCGCAAGCTCTCGACGATAGCGCTGGGCAGGCTTGGGCCATTCTCACGAATTGTCTTTTTGGTGCACTTGCATTAGAGTCCGTGCCGCAATTCCTCGCACGTCAGTACGTCGGTCTAGTCCCCACTTATGCAAACAATTAACTCCAACACTTACTCCGATGGTGGAATTCAGAAGAGTCGTGGCTCACTCTTTCAACAGTACGGGATTCTGCTCTACCTGTTACTGAGATATCTCGAGAACGGTAATCTGATGATAACAATTGAGCCTTGCGAGGGTGAGGACGCAAAGTTCATTTTATCGAGTGACCAATCACGGGCTATAGAACTGGTACAGTATAAAAAGGTCGAAGCACCCGAAAGCACAGTTGAAACCAACAGATCCGGCGACGACTGGAAAGAAGGTCCCATCACTGCGTCGGCCCTGAAAAAATGGATCACAAGAAAACGGCCGGATACCTCGGTTGAAGACATTCTTAATCAACAGGACAACGCCTTCTTCACAGCGGTTGTGTTCGGCGAGATTGCTCAGGGGTTAAAAGCCTTCATCCCCGCGGGTCTTCAAGAATACCTGTCGAGTTACTCAGGGGTGAGCAAAGAGTTTAATGAAATATTCCCCGTGGACTATGCTCACCAGTCCGATCCGATGAAGAATCAAACCAATAAGAAGCTGCTCTTCGGCGACCCAGCGCTAAGACAGAGAGTCAGGCTTGTGCGATTTACCTCACCCATTATGTTGGAGCTGCAGTGCCGTTTCATCCTTGAGCGGTTCTATGCGATTTCCCGTGGCAGCTCTGCCAATTTGGTGGATAAGCTGCTTATTGAAATCGCAAAACGCGAAGGCTACAAGACTGAAACTGACCGCCAGTTGTTGCGATTGAATTTTGACGCCATTCTCGCCGAAGGCAAAAGGGCACAAAACAAATGGCAAAATGCGGGGCAGTTTCTCCAACAACACGTTCTTGATCACTCGGACGCAAACCGTGGGGAACCCCCGCGCTGGATCGATTTCCAGCATGGCCGCTTTGCTAAATTCGATGAATTCGAGCAGGGCTGGAGTGATCTGCTGCGTAGCGGTTTCGTCATTATCTGCGGTTTACCTGGCACCGGGAAAACCGTGTTGGCCCAGTACCTCGCGTACAGATTTATTACAGAAGGCGCGAATCGCGCCGCCTACTATCTTCAGATCAAATCGAACCTTTCGTTGCAGGATGAAATAGAGTTCCTCGAAGACCGATTACATACCGATACGATCTTTATCGTCGACGATCAGCACCTCGCGTTCGATGAAGTAGAAGTCCTGGCGCAATTGTTTGCCGACTATCATTCGATTGGGAAAGCAACGGCCAGGCTCGTAGTAACTTCGGTTCAAACATTCGGCAAAACGGGGAGAGGAAAGCGCGGCCGCGAGTCGGTGCTGAGGCAGGCTACCCTTACCCGGTTGATTTATGGTGAGACCGACAGGACCAAAGATTGTATTTCGTTGATTCGCCAAAACTGCGGACTAGAGACGCCTTTGACCGACAGCGACCTCATGTCTTTAAGCGGAGGAAACCTGGGATTGGCGCTGTTGATAGCCCGTTGTGCGCACGACGTTGGAGTTAAGACCGAACCGCAGGGAATTATCGATAGCCAGGCGCTAAAACAGATGCTTAGCGAATGGCTGTTAATGAAGCTCGACGTCACCGAGTCAAATCAATTAGCGTCCGCGATAGTTCCGATTTTTATTTGTGCTGCGTCATCGCTTCCTATATCCGGGAACTTTACTCAATTGGTTCCGCTGGCAGCCGACGCGGGATTTCTCGATAAGGACCAGTTCAGTGAAGGGTTCAGTGAGGACACATTTTTCACCAGTAATTATGCACTAGCGAAAATAGTCAGGCGCCAGTATCAGACCGAAGAGATCGGCATACTCACCGACTACATGAAGAAATATCCCCAATGGCTGCCGTTGTTTTGCGAGCGCCTCGGAGAGACTACTTACGGGCCGGAAATACTGAGGGAACTATTCAGGAACGAACATGATTATCTCGTTACGACAGTAAGTGATCCCGTTGGACCACTGCGGCTCGACGAGATCAGTAAGATTCTGCGTTTCATCAATCTGGCCGATCATGGAGGAGAGGACGTGAGGTTTTTGCGAGCGCTGATGGCCTCTGACGGGGCTCCTAATTATCGCTTCTTTTCGCGATTCATCAGGCGCGAAAGAATTCTCCGGATAGATTCGGTTACGGTTTTCTTCGACGTCATTCATCGCATCGACGGGCATATTGCGCAGCAAGTTGCCGCCACTATCGGTGAGGAGCAACTTGAGTTTCTGGTGCATCTAATTGAGGAGTCCAATTCCCGTTTGGATCAGATCGGCTCTTGCCTGCGTGCATTAACGCGCTGCTCGCGTAACTTTGCGCAGGGGTTTTACGAGAGACTAAAAGGTGAAGCCGGCGAAGCAGCAAGCCCTTCACTGCTGCAAAAGAAGATACAGCAAACGAGCAATAATCCTCGAGAGCTGCATATCTGGGTAAGATTCTGTGAGGGAATCCGGTCATTGAGCCGACGCGATTGTTACGACTACCTCGATCAATACTTACCCAAGGAAAAACTTTTTGAAGCCTTAGCCAACACAACAGAATTTACTCAAATCGCTCCTCTGCTGCTGTCCTTGCACAAACTCAACTCGAAACTGGCTGCTCAGTTGATTACTGAAGCTTTCCATCAGTCTCCGCAATTGATCAAACAACTGCTCCGGAACGATCCCAAGATCGTGGCTTTGAGTAACGACCTGTTTGTGCTCTCAGAGCTGAATAGGCGTTTGGCCGTATCGGTAGCCTTCGATCTAAAAGAAAAGATTGAAGGCATGATGTCGAGCGAAGTTCATTACAACGACGCGGCTTCAGTTCTGCATCAGCTCAGCAACTCAATCAGCATGCAACTGGCCCGGCAAGTCGCCAACTCCGTCAACCGCGATGCCATTCTTTCTGATTTTAAACGAGATCTGGATCGCGTTTCGATGGTTGGCCGTTCGCTGTACAACATAGCGCAGGTTTCACAAGAGCTCGGGGATTGGTTCGGCCAACGATTGAATTACGTCGACTTTATGAAAGCTGTTAGCAGCCGAATGGGAATATCTTCAAGGTCGACGGGCAGACAAGAGCGGCTTGCTTACAGCTATACCCAGTTGATCCGGGGTTTCTTAGTCGCCGCCGATCCCGAGCTTGGCCATAGAGAGCAACTCTTAAAGCGATTCAAGGACGATTCGATCTTGATCAACAACCTGAAAGACATGTGGTTGACGAAATGTAACCTGACTGAAGTTGGGTTCTTCTTATCGAACCTATTGGCGATCCCCGTGGCAATCGCTGATATCTTCGAGCTAATCGGAGTTGACAATCTCGGCCGTTTCAGGACCCAGCTACTCAGGAAATTCGAAAGAGAGAATTCGACTCTCCATTTCAGCAATGGTCTATTCGCAATCGCTAAAATTGATTTGAGCCTGGCCGTCGAAGCGTTGGACATCTACCTAAACAGGCTCAGAACCGAATCGGCCTCTCAACCAGCTTACCGCCCGGGCTTTCGGCGAGACAGACGAGTGCAACTGCCCCAAAACTATCAGTCGGATGATCTCACGGATATGGGTTGCCTGTTACGCCTGGCAGCGGCAATCGACCTGCCACGCGCTCGTGAATTATCAGAACTACTCAACCTCGATAGTTATGTCGCATACGCGATCAAAGAAACCAACTGGGGCCGTCTCGCCGTCTTTATAAAGGGCTTATCTGAGGCTTCACGAACCCACGCCATCAAGTTCATCCAAACTATAGGCACGCGCGAGAACTGGCAAGAACAGTATTTCAGAAACGACATACTCGACAACGCTATTCATTATGGTCTTTCGCTTGGGAGCGTAAGCCGCGCGAAGGCGGGAGAGTTTATCGAATTCTTACTGGAACAAGATAAGGTACGGAATGATGTCTATCGCCAGCTCGAACTGCAAGCGAACCTGGACCTGATCTCAAAATGGCTTAGGTTGTTGCCGATGCGTGGTCCGGACTTCGTCGCCGAGCAATGTAACAGGCTCCAAGATTTTCTAGTTTCGACCGCCAAATACGATCAACGTCTTCAGGCGTCACTCTCCGCGGCTGAGGCGCTGCTCGAGTGCGGAGAACACGCACACGCTCGCCAGTTCGCGTTGCAGGCCCTGGACGAGGAATCACAGATGCGTTACGTGACCCAGCTATCTCGATGGCTCGATCTGTTCCATCGGGCACAACGCATCGGCAAGTTATTAGCCATGCCTAACTTTACTACGCATCTCTTTTCGCGATTCAAGGATTGGTATTTCTTTCCGAAGATAGTTGCGGCAACGGAACAACAACCACTGCTGCTCGCCTACATGTTTCACCTATTGGATTCGCAAAACGATTTCCCTCATCTGCAAAGTGGAGTTCGTGAAAGAAAAGACGAGATCATAAAGGCTATCGAGGGTGAAACGAGAACCTTTGTGAAAACACTTTCGCTTATCTTGGCGAAGGCTTCGTTAAATAAGATCAATCAGACTGCTACAGACATTCAGTGGAGGCAGCCAGGGGAACTTGGCTTGATTGCGCTCACCTTCGCGAGTGTATTCCCCAGTGAGCCAAATCCGTTTCTTCCGCCGCACACTCGAGCAGCGATCTCGCCAAGTTTGATTTTGGATCACCTTAACGAGGCTGAGGGGAATCTGGCGTTTGCTCTGACCCTGTATCTGGCGACGGCATCCGGCATTGAGAATGACATCTTGCAACGGCCTATCGAGGAAGCATCACGGCGAGCGGATGATGAAGTTGTGGGCTCTATACGCTGGCTGTTACGAACCATGTCGTCCGCGAAAATTGATCCGGGCCACCACTACTTATGGTCGTTGATCAAGCGAGCCTTGTTGAGTCAGACATACTTGACGTGGGAAAACGACTTAGAAGAAACCGTGAATCACGCCGCATTTCTATCGCGACGCAATCGGGACTTCGAGGCTTTGCTCGCCTGACAGCTATACGACTAACCCGAACGCGCGCACCGGGAAGGTGCCGAAGTGTTTGATCTTTACGGGGACGGCGAAGAATCTGAAGCCGTTGTCGGGGAGATCTGCGAGGCGGCAGAGGTGTTCGACGATGGGGATGTCGTGGCCGAGCAGGATTGAGTGTGCCGGGCGCGAGGCGTCGGAGGTTGAGTCGATGTTGTAGGAGTCGATGCCGACGAGAGTCGCGTCGTTCTTCGCCAGGTAGTTCGCGGCCTCCGAGGTGAGGAATGGATGATTGCCGCTGAAGTATTCTTCGGTGCGCCAGTGCCGGTCCCAACCCGTGTTAATCAAAACGGCTTTATCCTTAACATCGACGCCGCTGAATACAGCCGCACCAATCTCCCTCTCTGTGACTCGCACTACCTGGCCCTCTAGATTAGCGACGGAATAGAGATCGAGCTTCGCGAGATCGCGCCCGCGTGCGTAACGATGAAAGGGCGTATCGAGGTACGTGCCGGTGTTCGCGACCATTTCAATCTTGCCGATGTGAAACTCCGTGCCGGGCGCGTAAACGTTGCGTGAATCTTCACGAGTGAGGTGGTCCGTGATCACAGGCGCGGGCAGACCTTTGTAAGTGATCAGGCCGTCTTCGATGCTGTGACAAACGTCGATCAGTTCAAAGTCTCGCGCCATCATTTTCTCCTCTGCACCAAAACCTGAAAGCTCGAAGCCATATTACCGGGAAGAATCATCTCTCGGGCATCAACGGCTAACTTCAACTTCTCTGAGTCTGTACTTGCTTGTTCAGTTCTGTATTGAAGGGCTTCCAACAACCCTGCTTTGAGAAGAAAGCGATCCTGTGACTCAAACTCCACCACTCGCAAACCCAAACGCTCACCAGTCGCTTTGACCTGCGTCCAGTTTACGCTGCTGGTGATGTCATACTCACCTGGCGCACTCAACACATCAGCCACGAATCCGTGTTTCGAAAACGCCCGCAAGGTACCGTTTGGTCGCAAAGTTGGATCATAGAGTTCAGTAGCTTCAGCGCCGTAATCGACAGTAATTACATACTCAGGCTTCAGGTTCTCAACAACTGAAGCCAACCAGTCGTCAATCGCAAGGTTGACCTCAATAACTTGACCCGCCGCAAGATTAAACTGAGCAAGGCGTGGTGTCGAAAGCGGCCCAACTTGCCAAACGAAGTGGCCCTCCTCGTCCAGCGTTACATACAACTCACCTTCATTAGCCAAACGGTGAACCGGGAATGCGTCCAGCAACTCGTTGGAGAAGTAGAGACAGGGATTTGAGGGAGAGGGGTCGATAACGTCGCCACTTTCGCTAACCTTGTAATGCGTCGCTTCGAATACACGCGGATACCACTCTGCAAGCGCGCGTTGTACGCGGCGGGCGAAGGTTCCATCGCCGGCTCCACCCTCAACTATGGTCCATTGTGAAGGCCGGCCGAGATCGTCGTAGAGTTTCGCAAAGTAACGCGCGAAGGTTGCGGCGAACAGTTCACTGCGTTCAGCACTGGTGCGGTAGTCACCTTCCCTGCCCCAACGCTTTAGATCGCCGCGCGTGTAGTAGCCAAACTCCGGATCGTAAAGCGCCGCGTCCATCCAATCACGAAACGGGATCGGACCACGCGCGCGAATCAATTCTCTCAGTCGTTCGGCTAACAACTACCGCTCTGTATGATCTTCTTTGTCGAGTAAACGGGTGGTATTTTCGGTGACACTCGGCGGATTCGCCAGCTCCGCTGTGTTTGGCTTGCGCCACGCGGGCGGCCGCACCGGTTGCGGTGGTAACGCAGTGTGTTGTCGTGGTGGTCCAAACTGCTGCGGCATAGGTATCGGCGGCGGTGGTCCATACGCCGGAAAACGCCGCGGCGCGCCTTCTTCAAACAACGCCGCGTAAAGCATTCTGAAAGGACCGCCGATAAAACAGATGATCGCCGCCAGCGCCGCGAGAACCTGCGGGAACGCCGCGTTCGAGAAACTTGCCAACACTCCCAGAATCGGAACAATCACCGCGCCCGAGAGCAACAGTATTGCGCCCTGTTTGACGCCTTTACGGCGCGGCGAGGGCTGCTGGGGCTCGTCAGACTGATGATAAACGGGCAGCATCCCGCCGGTTGTTAACAACTGAATCACGCCATCCAGCGGAAAACCACAGCGAGAACAAAACCTGACAACTCCCGAAGCTTGTTGCTGACCGCATTGCGGACAATACATGGAGATCGTTCCTCGCCAACTGAGTCTTTTACGACGCGCTAGATAATACCCTTTTGACCGCCATCGCCAAACAGCATTTTTACAGTCGCGACAGCGCGGCCGTGATAATCGCTTGCTTTGATCAACGTTTCAAGCAGCAGCGCGAAGAGCGGTTGCGGCTCGCCGGATGGTCCCGAAATGTATTTTGTTAAGTCACGATCGCTGGCGATCGACTTGAATGCGCGCTCGCGGGCGGCGTCGACTTCAGACAGATACTCAGTCACCAGCTCAGGAGTCGAGAGTGCTTCCGGCAACGTCCACTCAAACGGATCGTCCCAAAGGTTGGCTGTTAAGCCGCCGAAAGTCTGTTCGAGCACAGCGGCACTGCGAAGTGCGTTTTCACCAATGGTTACGTGAGGCGGGCGGCGATAGAGCAGATCGGGCGTGACGGAATTGACGAGTTGTTTGAGATCTCGGACTAAGCGAGCACACTCGCCATCAAAGTGGTCCACAAGTGCTCGGGGAGAGTCCTGGTCCATTTGAACGGGTGCAGCCTACTTTCCTCTCGCGCGGCGATCCGTTTCTTCCAGCACAGTGCCATAGTTCCGGCCGCTGAAATTGACGCCGCTACGAAGATAACCCTTCGCGCCAACCTGTGCGCCACGCGAGGGAACGCCCCGCTTGGTGGCCACCCAAATCCGGCCAGTGCCGTCGTCGAGCTCGTAGGCGCCCACGCCTGCGGCCCCGTAGCTATTAGTGACCCGGCCGGCAATGCCGACCTCTTTGCCCTGATAGCGTCCGGGGTCGGCGTTGAGCTTGGAAATATTGGTTTGGCTGGGACAGGCGGTTACAAGAAGTGTCCCACTGAGAAGAGCTAACAAAACCGCGGTCTTTCTCAATGCTGGCATGTGGTCTCCTTTAATGTTTGGCATTTCGGGAGAGGCCTTGATGATAACACCGATTTTATTTCCCAAACCAGCCAATGGGCCTGCCGGAAAGATCGACCCAAACGCTCTTCACCTGCGTGTAGAGGTCGAGCGCGTGCCGGCCCATCTCGCGGCCGTAGCCCGACTGCTTGTAACCGCCAAAGGGAGACGCTGCATTGAACATATTGAACGTATTGATCCAAACGACGCCGGCCTTGATCTCGCGCGCAAAACGATGCGCACGCGTGATGTCGCGCGTCCAGATGCCCGCGGATAGTCCGTAGATCGTGTCGTTTGCCTGCTTAATCAGATCGTCTTCGTCTTTGAACGTGATCACCGAGACCACTGGTCCAAAGATCTCTTCCTGGGCCACGCGCATGTTGTTCTTCACGTCGTCGAAGATCGTCGGCGTGAAGAAGTAACCGCGCTGGAACGAGCCTTCGAGCTGTGGCGACGCACCGCCCGTAACGACAGCCGCGCCTTCACTGCGCGCGATGTCGACGTAACCCTTGATCCGGTTCAGTTGCTCTTCCGAAACTTGCGGCCCCATCTGCGTGGCCTTGTTTGTCGGGTCGCCGACGACGATCTTGCTCGCCTTTTCGCTCAGCTTACCGACAAACTCTTCCTTGATTGACTCTTCGACAAACAAGCGCGAACCGGCACAACACACTTGTCCCTGGTTGTAGAAGATTCCCATCATCGCGCCCGCGACTGCCTGTTCGATATCCGAATCAGCGAAGACAATGTTCGGCGCTTTGCCGCCGAGCTCGAGTGAAACTTTGGTCAGGTTGTCCGCCGCTGACTTGGCAATCAGTTTTCCGACTTCAGTCGACCCGGTGAATGCAATCTTGTCGATGCCCTTGTGCGAAGCGAGCGCTGCGCCCGCGGTTTCGCCGTAACCGGGAACGATGTTCACGACGCCCTCAGGAAATCCCGCTTCCTCGAACAACTTGCCGAGTTCCATCGCGCCGACTGGTGTCTGTTCGGCAGGCTTGAGAACGACCGTGTTGCCTGCGGCCAATGCGGGCGCGAGTTTCCACGCCGCCATCAACAGCGGGAAGTTCCATGGAATGATCTGGCCGCAAACTCCGATCGGCTCGCGCAACGTGTAGTTGAACATCTTCCCGGGAACAGGAATCGTCTCGCCTTCGATCTTCGTGGCCCAACCAGCGAAGTACTCAAAGTTCTCCACAACCTGCGGAATGTCGACGTATAGCGACTCTTTGATCGGTTTGCCGTTGTCGGCAGTTTCGATCGCGGCTAACGCCGCCGAGTTTTGCTCAATTAGCTGCGAGAGTTTGTAAAGCAGCCGGCCGCGATCGCGCGCGCTCATCTTGGACCACTTGCCTTCGTAAGCGCGTCGTGCGGCGGCAACAGCTTTGTCGATGTCAGCCTTGTCCGCTTCGGCGACTTCGGCGAGCGTTTCGCCCGTCGCCGGGTTTGGCGTGGTGAACGTTTTGCCTGATTCCGAGTCGACCCATTGGCCGTCGATGAAAAGTTGATAAGTGCGTGGAGAAGTGTTTTGCGCTAGTTCTGCGGTAGACATAGTGTTCCTCGTTAGAACTCTGTAGTTCCTGAAAGCAGTTGTCGTAGCACGAACGGAAGAATGCCGCCGTGTTTGTAGTAGTCGACCTCGATTGGAGTGTCGATTCGTAAGATTACCGGGACTTCTTCGACCGCGCCGCTCTTGCGATGAATCACGAGCTTGATCTCTTCAAGCGGTTCGATTCCGTCTTCGATGCCGTGCAGATCGAAACGCTCGCTGCCGTCGAGGCGCAGCGAAGCAGCGCTCGTGTCGTCTTTGAACTGGCACGGCAGCACGCCCATGCCCACGAGATTGCTGCGATGAATACGTTCGAAGCTCTGCGCGATCACGGCTTTCACGCCGAGCAAACGTGTTCCTTTGGCGGCCCAGTCGCGCGAGCTTCCGGTGCCATACTCCTGACCAGCGATGATCACGAGCGGCACGCCTTCCGACAGGTAACGCATCGCGGCGTCGTAAATGCTGATGCGCTCTTCACTGGGATGATGAATCGTCACGCCGCCTTCGACGCCGGGCACCATCAGGTTCTTGATGCGCACGTTTGCAAACGTGCCGCGCACCATCACCTCGTGATTGCCGCGCCGCGCGCCGTAGCTGTTGAAGTCTTTGATGTCGACGCCCTGGTCCTGCAAATACAGACCGGCGGGCGACGAGGGTTTGATCGCACCCGCCGGACTGATGTGGTCCGTAGTGACTGAATCACCGAAGATCGCGAGCGGGCGCGCGCCCTTCACGTCAGACAACGACTCGAGATAGCTGTGGAAGTTCTCGAAATAAGGTGGTTCGCGAATGTAGGTTGACTGTGGCTCCCACTGGTAGACGTTTCCGCCGGTCGATGGAATGTCGTTCCACATCGGGTTCTGTTCGGCGAAGTTGCTGTAAAGCCGTTGATACGTTGCCGGATCGAACGCGGCGTGCATGACTTCTTTGACTTCGTCCATCGTGGGCCAAATGTCGCGCAGGTAAACGTCCTGGCCATCGTTACCGGCGCCGATCGGATCGGTCGCCATGTCCAAATCGATTCGTCCGGCGAGAGCAAAAGCGACAACCAGCGGCGGGCTCATCAAAAAATTCGCTTTGATACTCTGGTGCACGCGCGCTTCGAAGTTTCGATTGCCCGACAAGACGGAAACGCCCACGACGTCGCGTTCGGAAATGATCTGTTCGATGGCCGGATCGAGTGGACCGGAGTTGCCGATGCACGTCGTGCAACCGTAGCCGACGAGATTGAAGCCGAGCTCGTTCAGGTAAGGCTGCAAACCGGTGCGTTCGAGATAATCCGTCACCACGCGCGAGCCCGGCGCGAGCGAGTTTTTGACTTTCGCATTCACAGTCAAACCACGTTCGACAGCTTTCTTCGCCAACAATCCCGCCGCCAGCATCACGCTCGGATTCGAAGTGTTCGTGCATGAAGTGATCGCAGCGATTAACACATCACCATGGCCCAACAGCTCATCGCCGGTTCGAAACTCGTCTTCGGGAATATCGGGAACGATGTCCGGCGTCGGACGGTTGTTGACCATTTCCGTTTCCGTCCAGACGCTCGTGTTTTTGTCTGAGACGTGATTCTCAACGGCTGACGGAACCGTTTCCTGCCGCTGCTCGCCGCCGCCCGCAACTTGTCTCTGCCTGTCGGCGCCGATCTTCACGTGATACCGCGTCCACAGATCGTCTTCGGTTTTGCCGTAACCACCTTCAGCAACCGGCTTCACCATCAACTCACTGAACTGATCTTTCAGCTTCGTCAGCTCGATGCGATCCTGCGGGCGCTTCGGTCCGGCAACACTCGGCAAAATCGATGCGAGGTCGAGATCGAAGACGACGCTGTAGTCACACTCGCCCTGCTTCGGCACGCCAAACATTCCCTGCGCCTTGTAATAGCTGCGCACGAGATCGACGTGCTCTTCGGAGCGGCCGGTCGCGAGCAGGTAAACGCACGTTTCTTCATCAACCGGGAAGAAGCCCATCGTCGCACCGTACTCGGGCGCCATGTTTGCGATCGTCGCGCGGTCCGTGACCGACAAACTCGCGGCGCCCACGCCGTGAAACTCAACAAACTTCCCGACGACCTTCGCTTTGCGCATCATCTCCGTAACACGCAGCACCAGGTCCGTCGCAGTAACACCTTCGTTGAGACTGCCGCTCAGGTGAACACCGACGACGTCCGGCGTCAGGAAGTAAACCGGTTGGCCCAACATCGCCGCCTCGGCTTCAATACCGCCGACGCCCCAACCGACGATCCCGAGCCCGTTGATCATCGTCGTGTGCGAGTCAGTGCCGACGAGCGTGTCGGGGAAGTAAACGTTCTTCTCCCAAACGTTCTTCGCGAGATATTCGAGATTCACCTGGTGGCAGATTCCGATGCCCGGAGGAATCACGCGAAAACCGTCAAACGCCTGCGTGCCCCACTTGAGAAACTGATAACGCGAGCGATTGCGTTTGAACTCCATCTCCATGTTCTTTTCAAACGCGTCGCGCGTGCTCGAGAAGTCGACCTGCACCGAGTGGTCGATCACGAGATCGACGGGAACGAGCGGCTCGATGATGCCGCTGTTCTTTCCCAAACGCGCCACTGCCGATCGCATCGCCGCCAGATCGACGAGCAGCGGAACGCCGGTGAAGTCCTGCAACAACACGCGCGCAACCACGAACGGAATCTCCTCGACGCGTTTGCCGTTTGGTTGCCAGTTCGCCAGCTCGCGCACGTCCTCTTCGGTGATCTTCTGGCCGTCGCAATTGCGCAGTACGGATTCGAGCACGACGCGGATGCTGTGCGGCAGGCGCGAGATCGGACCAACGCCAGTTTTTTCAAGATGTGGCAACGAATAAAAAAGCCCGGCAGGGCCAGCAGCGGAGCTGAAGGTTTGCAGCGAATCAAAAGGACATTCTGGCATGGTTGTGCTCAAACACTTTCTTCGGGAAGAGATATTTTTGTTTGTTGTGATTCAAGTTTGAGTTTAACGAGTTTCGCCCCAACGCGCAAAGACAGCGTACGCCGCAGCCCTTTGCGCGTTCGCGGGAAACTCACTATAGTTTGCACTAACGACCCCCAACACAATTTGCGAACGAGGCAAGGAGACCCGCATGGCGAAAAAGGGCGACGATATTTATTTGGCGAACGATCCGAATTATGTTCCCGATCCGGAGATCGAGGAGTTCATGGAGCAGGAAATTCACCGTGCTCCGAAGGATCCCGACTTGCTGGCAAACCGGCTGCGCAACAACACCGCCGCCTCGCCACGCGATGCCGGGGGCGATCTCGACGCAAACTGGGAAGACGTGAACGACAGTGGTTCCGAAACAGTCGCCGGCGATAATCCGACGCCCGATCAGTCGCTGGTGGAAGAGAACGCCAGTGCGATGGGCGTGAGCTACGAAGACAACGAGGAGCTCGAGTTTATCGACAAGATCGAAAAGCGCGACCGTGATCGGTTTGAGCTTGATGAGAATTCGAAAGCGTTCGAGGACATGATCTAAACGTCAAAAGAGCTTCCGGCTGTCCAGCATTATCGTCACCGGTCCGTCATTGACCAGTTCAACCTGCATCATCTTCCGGAAACTTCCAGTCGCCACGCGCGCAATGAGTTTCCGGCTCACTTCGACAAAGTATTCGTAAAGCGGCTCCGCGACTTCCGGCGGGGCCGCATCACTCCACGAAGGCCGCAAGCCGCGGCGCACGTCTCCATACAACGTAAACTGAGAAACAACGAGCAATCCTCCGCCGGTTTCTTTCAGCGGCAGGTTCATCTTTCCTTCGCTGTCGTCAAAGATTCTCAGCGACACGATCTTGGGCGCGAGGTAATCGGCGTCCTGCTTCGTGTCGTCGTGGGCCACGCCCAGCAAGACGACGAGACCATTTCCGATCTCGCCGACAATCTCACCATCAACCGTGACCCGTGCGCGCGTCACACGCTGTACCACTGCTCGCATCGTTATCTGAACCGCCGCGTGAAGTTGTATCGAATAACGCCGCTGACCTTTATCGGCTGGCCATTGATCGTCGTCGGCGTGAAACGCGCTTTCCGTGCAGCCGCCACGGCCGCTTCGCTCAAAAACGGTGGTCCCTTACACATGTCGGCCGCCGCGATCACGCTTCCTTTTTCGTCTATCTGAACCTTAACAACCACAAGACCCATGAGCCGCCGAGCCGCCGCGGCGCCCGGATACTCCGGCTGAGGCAATGACAGGGCCTGGCCGTTCAAGACCGTTAGGGCCTCCGCTTCGTCGGGTGTATCTGAGCCGGAAAACTGTTTTCTGATCATGGTCAACTCTTTGAACAGCTCCGGCTTGTGATGGTCGTAACCCAAACAAGCGAACCCATCGCTGGCGCGTTCAAACTCGCGAGTCGTGGTGCCGGTGAGTTTTCCATAAAGGTTCAGTGCTCGTTTGTAACTCTCCAGTGCGGGCTTGAGGTCTCGCTCGAACCGGTAAAACTCGCCGAGTTTTAACCACGATTCGGCGACCTGCACATCGTTCGCGCCGAGAGTCTTCTCACGCAAGGCGAGCGCGCGCTTGTACGCAGCCTCAGTCTCACGCGAATTTCTCGCTACATAATAAAGGACTGCCAGGCGGTCGAGTGTAAACGCGAGATTCACGTCCTCTGGGCCAAACGATTCTTCCTGGATCTGTAGCAGTCGCTGAAATGTTTCTCGCGCCGGCTTGTAGTCTTTTTGAGCGAGGTAGATCTCGCCGAGGTTGGTCAAAGAGCTCGAGATGCGCGGATCGGTGCGCGGCAACAGTCTGTCTCGGATCTCCAGCGCGCGCTTTGCGAGTGGCAGTGCTTCGTTGTACTTCCCCTGGTTGTAAAGCTTCACTGCCGATTCGTTCAGCGTGTTCGCTTCCTCAAGTTCGGGTGATTCCTGTGACTGGTTTACGAGAAGCAGAGTGGCGAGGAATAGAAGACTCAGTAACTTCATCTCTTTGGCGGGCGGCTTGGTCTAATCTCGATGCGGCTTGCCAGCGGGCGATCCGGATATTGAAGCAGGTCCATCACCACGCGCGCGATGTCCTCGGGTTGGAGTTGCCAACTCTTCTCCGCGCTCGGCTCGTCGCCGCCAAATTCAGTGTTGACCGAACCCGGCATAATGTAACTCACCTTGATGCCGTCGTGACGCACTTCCTGCATCAACGCCTCGCTGAAACCGTTGAGCCCAAACTTCGACGCGTTGTAAGCAGCCATGTTTGCATGCGGGTTGGCGCCGGCAAGCGAGGAGATGTTGATGATGTAGCCGCCGCCGCGTTGGCGCATCAACGGAATGGCTTCGTGGCAACAGTAGAAGACGCCGCAAAGGTTTGTTTCGATCACCGCGCGAAAATCGTCGCCGCTGGTGGATTCAACCGGCGAGAAGATGCCGATGCCCGCGTTGTTGATGAGGATGTCGAGACCGCCCAGGACTGTGGCTGCATGCGCGAAGAGTTCTTTAACTTTGGATTCCTCACGAACGTCGCAGTCAAAACCTGCACAGCGACCGGGGCCGAATTCATTCAGCTCGTTTACCGTCTTAGCGATTTTGTCTTTATCGCGAGCGGTGATGATGACGTCCACGCCGGCGGTAACCAGAGCTTGTGCGATGGCCCGGCCAATGCCTTTCGTGCCTCCGGTAACTACGGCTTTGCGACCTGATAATTCCATTCACCGATTACCCGGAAAGCTTTGCCCGCAAACGTTCGTTCACGATCTTCGGGTTTGCCTTCCCTTTCGACGCCTTGATCACCTGGCCGACAAAGAAGCCCAGCAACGCCTCTTTGCCACCGCGATAATTCGCGACCTGATCGGGATTCGCAGCCATCACTTCATCGATGAGCGCGTCGATCTCGCCCGTGTCGCTCACTTGCACCAATCCCTGTTCCTGAATGATCACGAGCGCGCCCTTGCCGGTCTTGAACATCTCAACCAGCACATCCTTCGCTTGCTTGCCGCTGATCTTTCCGTCGTCGATCAGCCGTATCAGCGCGCCTAACTCTGCGGGCGGCACCGGCGAGTCCGCCGCGGTTCTTCCCGAAGCTTCGAGCTCACGCAGCAATTCCGAACGGATCCAGTTGGCAGCCGCGCGCGGATTTCCCGACTCTTTCGCGGCCGCTTCGTAGTAATCGGCAAGCGCACGATCAGAGACGAGTTGCGAAGCATCAGCGAAACTCAAACCATAGTCGTCAGCAAATCGCTTGAGCCGTTGCTCCGGCAACTCCGGCATCGCATCACGAATGCCGTCAACAAAATCCTGCGTCACGATCAACGGCGGAAGATCAGGTTCGGGGAAATAGCGATAGTCGTGCGCTTCCTCTTTTGAACGCATCACGCGTGTTTCCAGCGCCCGGTCGTCCCACAGCCGCGTCTCCTGCGCAACGCGCCCGCCTGACTCCAGCAGCTTGATATGCCGCGCGACTTCAAACTCGATCGCGCGTTGCATAAACCGCACCGAGTTCAGGTTTTTCAGTTCCACCTTCGTCCCAAACTTCTCCTCACCAACACGCCGCACGGAAACGTTCGCTTCGCAACGAAGATTTCCCTTCTCCATGTCGGCGTCAGAAGCATC
>DASUPR010000388.1:0-9373 GCA_036281015.1 Pyrinomonadaceae bacterium | reverse complement strand
GCGCGCGGCGCGACCTTCTCGCCGGTTGCTTGTTTTACGAGCTTGGCGAGTTCGAAACAGACGGGAAACGCGAGATCGCCGAGTTCCGGCCGTGGCGGCGTGTCGGCGTTCAGTTGTTGCACCTCGACGCCAAACATTTCGTGCGCCGCGGTGCGAATTCGTTCTTTGAGTTGCTGTTGCAGGTTGAGTAGGGTCATGACAAAAGCGCAAAGTATAGCGCATTTGCTGACGCCGGGTCATTTTGCGGTGACCGGCTCGCTGCAGGTAGAAGACAACGCCAACGGCGTTCGCTAGTTCGAGCCCAGGGTTGGAACAACCCTGGGTCAATAGACCAATAGAGAATTCAACGCTGAAAGCGTTCGCAAACAGGGGCGCGTTCGTCAACGCTTTCAGCGTTTAGCGTGACGCGGATTGTTTGTTCCCAGGGTTGAAGCAACCCTGGGCTCGAATTAGTAAACGCCTTCGGCGCTGTTAAGTCGGTGCCGCGGGGCTTTTGAAGGCGTTTTTGTCGCTGGCGCGGTGCTCTGCTACCATCGCGCGCGAACCATGCTAAATGTTACGACTCCGAAAGTTTCCGCGGAACTGCGCCGCCGGTTTGAGACGGCCCGGCGTGTGTTGGTGTTGACGGGTGCGGGGGTGTCGGCGGAATCGGGGGTGCCGACGTTTCGTGGTGGAGGAAATAGTGCGGTCTGGAAGGGTTTGCCGTTCGATGTCATCTCGTCGGGCGCGATGCTTGAACGGAATCTGCCCGCCGTTTGGGAATGGTTTGACTATCGCCGCGATGTGCTCCGCGCGCTTGAACCGAATCCGGCGCACCATGCGATCGCGAGTTGGCAGGAGCGTTTTGCCGAGCTGACGCTCGTCACGCAGAATGTCGATGGACTGCACCAACGCGCTGGTTCGCGCAATGTCGTCGAACTGCACGGCAACATCTGGCGCGCGCGCTGTACGGTTTGCCGCTTCGTTCATGAGATTCCGCTTGAAGGCAAACGGCCCGAGGCGTGTGAGGAGTGTGGCAACGCGCTGCGGCCTGATGTGGTCCTGTTTGGCGAGATGTTGCCCGCAGGCGCGTTTGAGTTTGCGTTGCAGCAAGCTTCGCGATGCGAACTGTGTTTTGTGATTGGAACTTCGGGGCTGGTCTATCCGGCGGCGAGCTTGCCGGAAGTGGCGAAGTCTTCGGGCGCGTTTATTTGTGAAGTCAACCCGGAGCCGACGCCGCTTTCGAGTTTGTGTGACGAAGTAATCGCTGGAAAAGCAGGAGAGGTTTTGCCACGGATATTCACGGAAAGACACGGATGAGAACTCTTTACTTTGACTGTTTTGCCGGTGCGAGCGGCGACATGATCCTCGGCGCGATGGTCGCGGCGGGTGTGGATCCGAATGTGTTGCGCGAAGAGTTGTCGCGGCTCAATGTTGACGGTTTCAACATCAACTTCGAAACGGTTGATCGCTCGGGGCTCAGCGCGACTTACGCTCGCGTAGAAACCGCGCACGAACACAAGCACCGTCACCTGTCAGACATCAAACAGATTATCGAGAGTTCCGGCGTTTCTAACGCCGCGAAGAAACTTGCGATTCAGATCTTCACGCGGCTGGCGGAAGCAGAAGCGCGCGTGCATAACGAGCCTGTCGATCACGTTCACTTCCACGAAGTCGGCGCACTGGACGCGATCGTAGACATCGTGGGCGCCGCGATCTGTTTTGATCTGTTGAAGATCGATCGATTCGTGTCTTCGCCGTTGCACGTCGGTAGCGGGATGATTCAGATGGCCCACGGTCGGTTTCCCGTTCCGCCGCCGGCAGTCGCGGAGTTGCTGAAAGGCGTGCCGTTTTATTCAACTGATATTCAAGGCGAACTACTGACACCAACCGGCGCGGCGATCATCACGACCGTGTGCCGGGAGTTTGGGCCAATCCCGCAGATGAAGACCGAGACCACGGGCTACGGCGCGGGCACGCGGCAGTACAAAGACTTTCCCAACGTCTTGCGCGTGATGCTCGGCGAAACCGAAGCGGAGGGCGCGACTGACGAACGCTTGTGGATGATTGAGACCAACATCGACGACATGTCGCCGCAGCTTCTCGGTCACGTGATGGACCGTGCGTTTGAAAACGGCGCGCTCGATTGTTACTTCACGCCGGTACAGATGAAGAAGAACCGTCCGGGCGTGTTGCTGTCGGTGCTTTGCGAAACCGAGCAAAAGGAGTCGCTGCTGAACCTGCTGTTCACAGAAACGACGACGCTCGGCGTGCGCAGTTACGAAGTCACGCGACGCGCACTACGTCGCAGCATGGCGCGGGTCGAAACGCAGTATGGCCCGATAGATGTTAAAGTAGCCCATTTAAACGGGCGCATCGTGAACGAGATGCCGGAGTTTGAGCAGGTCCGCGCCGCTGCCACTAAGGCGGGTGTACCGCTGAAAGTCGTAGAGGACGCGGTTCGTATCGCCAGTAGGAACAGGGATGAAAGCAAATAACGAAGTAGACCTCGATTTGATCGCGCAGGGTGTGCGACTGATCCTCGAAGGCATTGGAGAGGATCTGGAACGCGCGGGATTGCAAGGCACGCCGCAGCGCGTCGCGGAGATGTACGCCGAGCTGACCTCCGGAATGCGTGAGGATCCGCAACAACACGTGACGCCACTGCCCGGCGACAAACATGACGAGATGGTAATCGTCAAAGACATCAGCATCGCGTCGCTGTGCGAACATCATCTCGCGCCGTTTGTCGGCCGCTGTCACATCGCCTACATTCCAAAGGGCGGACGCATTCTCGGCATCTCGAAACTGGCGCGCATCGCCGAAGCGTTTTCGCGACGGCTGCAACTCCAGGAACGGCTCACGACCGACATCGCCAACACGCTTTTCGAAGGACTCAAACCGCTCGGCGTAATGGTCGTGATCGAAGCAGAACACACGTGCATGACATTGCGCGGCGTGCGCAAAGCCGATGCAAAGACAGTAACCTCCGCCGTGCTCGGCGGCTTTCGTTCTGATCCACGCACGCGCGCGGAAGCAATGGCCCTCATCAAAGGAAGGGAATGAAGAACACTTTCTACGTCACCACACCAATCTATTACGCCAACAGTCTGCCGCACCTGGGCCATCTCTACACGATGATCGTCGCGGACACGATTGCGCGCTCGAAGCGCCAGCGCGGCGTTGAAACGTATTTCCTGACCGGCACCGACGAGCACGGCATCAACATCGAGCGCGCCGCGCAGAAGAACGGCCGCACGCCGCAGGAACAGGCTGATTACGTCGTCAATTACTTCAAGCAGATGACCGGCGCGTTTGGTCTCGACACAGAGCACGGCGGTTACGACATCTTCATGCGCACCACCGCGCCGTTTCATTACGAAGGCGTGAGCGAGTTCTGGCGCCGCGTCGCGAAATCAAAGACGCCGAAAGGTAACGATGCGATCTACAAGGGCCACTATGAAGGTTGGTTTTGTGCGGCGTGTGCGGCTTACAAAACCGAAGACGAGTATCAGAAAGGCGATCCCCCGACGTGCCTGATTCACGACACCCCGCTCGATCGTGTTTCCGAAGAGAGTTACTTCTTTCGTTTGTCTGACTACGACGAAGCGTTGCTGGCGGTCTTCGCGAGCCGGCCGGATTTCATTCGGCCCGAAGCGCGCGCGAACGAGGTGATTAGTTTTGTGCGCGGCGGTTTGCAGGATTTGTCGGTAAGCCGGCTGAAGACTTCGGTGAGTTGGGGAATACCCGTGCCTGACGATCCGTCGCACACGATGTACGTTTGGTTTGACGCGCTGACGAACTACATCACGGCGATTGGGTTTGGTAACCAGGAGCGGCAACGAGCGGTCGGGTTCGAGAAGTATTGGCCGGCGTTGCATCTCGTCGGGAAAGACATTTTGCGGTTTCACGCGGTTTACTGGCCGGCGTTTTTGCTTGCAGCGGGTGTTGAGTTACCGCGGGCGATCGTGGCGCATGGCATGTGGGTCGATCCAAACGGCCGCAAGATGTCGAAGACGATCGGCAACACGATTGAACTCGACGTTCTGAACAAGCACTTTGCCGTTGACGCGATTCGTTACTTTTGTTTGCGCGAGATGGTGTTTGGGCAGGACGGGCGGTTTGGTTACGAGTCGCTGATCGATCGGTCCAACAGCGATCTGGCGAGCGGTTTGGGAAACTTGTCGAGCCGCACGCTGACGATGATCGCCCGGTATTGTGATTCGCGCATTCCTTCGGGGCGCATTCCGGAAGAGAAGTTGTTGCTGGCGAAGCGCGCGGGAATCGACACGGATGAGACGGTTGCGGGCTTTGTCGAGCACGCGCGCGATCAGTTTCTGATGCACTTTGAGAATTTGGCTTTTAGCCGTGCGTTGGAAGCGGCGTGGACTGTCGTGGCGCGTGTGGACAAGATGATCACGGACGCGAAGCCGTGGGATTTGGCGAAGGATGAGAACCAGCGGCAGACGCTTGGTGCTGTGCTGTATCGTGCGGCGGAGTCGCTGCGTTGGTTGAGTGTGTTGCTGTATCCCGTGATGCCCGACGCGAGCCGCGCCATGTGGAAGCAATTGGGGCTTGAAGGTGGACCCGACAAGATCGATCCGGTCACGTTGAAGTGGGGTGAGTTGGCTGAAGGTACTGCGATAGGTGAAGTAGTTGCTGTATTCCCACGGTTAGACAAGGCGAAGATACTTTCCGACATCCATGAACCCCAATCTGTAAAATCCCCGGTACCTGAATCTCCCGCTACTCAGGCCGAGGGTACAACGAGCTTCATCGAGATCGACGACTTCGCAAAGGTGGATCTGCGTGTGGGCCAGGTGTTATCCGCCGAGCGCCTGCCGAAGTCCGACAAGCTACTCCTGCTGAAGATCGATCTTGGCGAAGAGCAACCGCGTCAGGTGCTCGCGGGAATCGCGCAGTACTACGAACCGGAAAAGTTGGTCGGCCGCAAAGTCGTCGTGGTCGCGAATCTGAAGCCACGAAAGTTGCGCGGATTTGAGTCGCAGGGAATGGTTGTCGCTGCGTCGTATGGCGAAGAAGGCCGGCCCGTGATCGCGACGTTCACGGAAGACGTTCCAAACGGCGCGCGCCTGAAGTAATTCGAAATGTTCGTTGACTCGCACGCGCACATTGATGGTCCAGAGTTCGACGCGGATCGCGGTGAAGTCATCGAACGCGCGCACGCTGCCGGCGTTACGACGATCCTGAACGTCGGAACCGGCGATCCGCACAGCGGCGTCTTCGAGCGTGCGATTGAACTCGGACGGAGCAACGCGTCCATTTACACCGCGATCGGTGTTCATCCTCACGACGCGCGTTTTTACGACGACGACGTTGAATCCCTGATTAAAAAGCTGTTAGCGGACGAACGCGTCGTTGCGTGGGGCGAGATCGGCCTCGACTTTCACTACGACAACTCGCCGCGCGAGACACAGTTGGACGTCTTCCGGCGTCAACTCCGCGCCGCACGCGCGTGCGACGTGCCGGTGATCATCCACACGCGCGAAGCAGAGGGGGAAACAATCCGGATTCTACAAACCGATTACGCGGGATCGAACCGTCGCGGCGTGTTTCATTGCTTCACGGGGAGCAAAGAACTTGCCCAACAAGCGATCGAGCTCAACTTCATGATCTCGTTCTCGGGAATCGTCACCTTTCGTAAAGCCGAAGACCTGCGCGACATCGCGAAGCAAATCCCACTCGAGAATCTTTTGATCGAAACCGACTGCCCGTTTCTCGCACCTGTTCCGCATCGCGGAAACCGCAACGAACCCGCTTACGTAGTAGAAGTCGCACGCTGCATCGCCGAAGTACGCGGCCTTCCGATCGAAGAGGTCGCACAAGTAACCACAGAAAACTTCGAACGCTTCCTGAGAATTCCCTGAAAAAACCATGATCCGAAAATCACTCGCACTGATCGCGCTGTTACTTCTCGCGCAACTCGCATTCGCACAAGCGAATCAACCCGTAACAACTGTCTTCCTGATCCGGCACGCCGAACGTGCCGACGAGCCGCGCCAGGATCCGCCGCTGACCGAAAAAGGCGTCGCACGATCTGAAGCACTCGCGCGATTGCTCAGCAGCGCAGGCATCAAAGCCATCTACACGTCGCAGTTTGCGCGCACGAAGCTGACGGCCGAGCCGTTGGCCAAGCAACTCGGCGTTACGCCTACCGCACTCTCGCTGAAGATCAGCCCTTCCAATCCGCGCGCGATCGCGGATGAGTCAACAAAAGAAACGGTCGACAAGATCTTGAGCCACGCAGGCGGCAGCGTGCTCGTCGTCGGTCACAGCAACTCGATCCCAGACGTGATCAAGATGCTCGGAGGCGACGTTGCACCGACGATCGACGAGAAGAAGTTTGACGATCTCTTTGTTGTCACTGTTTATGCAAACGGCAAAGCTAAAGTCGCACATTTGAAGTACGGCGCCGACTAAAACACAGATTTGTGGTCCAATTTCGGGCGAATTTACGCGTTCAAGGATGTGGAGGAGTTCTGTCTACCATGAAACATTTTATCCTTGTGCTTTTGCTGCTATTCCCCGTTTCGGCTTTTGGTCAACATAGCCATGCTCCGGCGAAAGAACCCGCGCCGGTTGCACTCGCTAACGGTCTGGGCGACATCAATCTCCCGGTTACCACCAACAACCCCGAAGCGCAGAAGTTTTTTAACCAGGGTCTCGCCTACATGTACGCCTTCAATCACGAAGAGGCGTTGCGTTCGTTCAAACAGGCGACCCAACTCGACCCGCAACTCGCAATGGGTTACTGGGGCATGGCGCTCGCACTCGGTTCGAATTACAACGTGCAGGCGGATGGCCCATCGCTACTGAGCGCTTACACCAATCTTCAGAAAGCAATCGAGCTTGCACCGAAAGCTTCCGAGCACGAGCGCGCGTACATCAACGCGCTCTCGAAGCGCTATTCGTCCGATCTGAATGTCGATAAGCAGAAGCTCGCCGTCGATTACAAGAACGCGATGGGGGAGCTCGCGAAACGTTATCCCGACGATCTCGACGCCGCCACGCTTTACGCCGAAAGCATGATGAACCTGCGCCCGTGGAAACTCTGGAGTCTCGACGGCAAGCCGGCGGAAGAAACACTCGAAATCGTTGCGGTACTCGAAGGCGTGTTGCGCCGCAATCCGAATCACACGGGCGCGAACCATTACTACATTCACGCGGTTGAAGCTTCGAACAACGCCGAACGCGCGTTGCCGAGCGCCGCGCGTCTCGGAAAGATTGCGCCGAAGGCGGGCCACCTGGTCCACATGCCTTCGCACATCTACATTCGCACGGGCGATTATGCTGAAGCGGCACAATCGAACGTCGACGCGATCGCGGCCGACCGCGAGTACATCACGAAGACAGGCGCACAGGGCTTGTACACGATGATGTACTACAACCACAACATTCACTTTCTCGCTTCTGCGAGCGCGTTGAAGGGACGTTATGCTGATTCGATCAAGGCAGCGCGCGAACTCGAAGCGAACGTAGCGCCGCACTTGAAAGCGATGCCGATGCTCGAGATGTTCAGGCCGTATCCGATCATCTCGCAGGTGCGTTTCAATCGCTGGGACGACGTCCTGAAAGAACCAAAGCCTGACGAGGCGTTGAAGATCACCACCGGTTTCTGGCATTACGCGCGTGGCAGTGCGTACGCGTCGATGAATCAACCGGCGAATGCCGAAGCTGAATTGAAAGCGTTGCAGGCAGTCGCGAAAACGATTCCCGCTGATGCGCCGATGGGCAACAACGTGGCCGTCAACGTGATGAAGGTGGCAGATTTGGCACTCGCGGGCAGGATCGCTTTCGCGCGTGGTGACAAGCAGGCGGCTTTCAATCTCTTGAACCAGGCCGCCGCCGCTGAAGATGCGACGAGTTACAACGAACCTGCCGATTGGGACTTGCCGGTTCGCGAAGTGCTCGGCGGCATGTTGCTCAGCACTGGTGATTTCGCGGCCGCGGAAAAAGCATTTCGCGACGAACTGAAGCGGCATCCACGCAACGGGCGCGCTTTGTTTGGTCTCGCTGAGAGTTTGAAACAGCAGGGCAATAAGTCATCGGCGCAGATGGTGTGGCGCGAGTTTGAAACCGCGTGGAAAGACGCGGACACGAAGTTAACCGTCGCCGCGCTCAGCGGAATTCAAACGAAAGCCGAGAACGCTGCACCTGCTGCCGCGCCGGTACAGTTCTCGAGTGTGTTGCTGAAGACGGGCGTGCGTTTGCGCTACGCGTACCAGGGTGATCCGAACGGCATTCCCGTGATCTTGCTGCACGGCTATACGGATTCGTGGTTTTCGTTCAGCCAGATACTGCCGTTGTTGGACCAGAGGTATCGCGTTTACACGTTGGACCAACGCGGACACGGCGAATCGGATCGTCCGGTCGGCGGTTATGCGATGCAGCAGTTTGCGGCTGACGTCATCGCGTTCATGGACGCGATGAAGATCAAGGACGCCACAATCGTCGGCCACTCGATGGGCAGCTTTGTGGCCCAGCACGTTGCGGTGGAAGCGCCTGAGCGAGTCAAACGGCTCGTTCTGGTTGCCACCGCAACCACAGTTCACACAAACGAGCTCGTGCAACAACTGCAGCGCGAGGTCAAGGCGTTGACCGATCCCGTGCCGCAGAAGTTTGTGCACGACTTCCAGGTCAGCACGGCTTTTCAACCGTTGTCGAACGACTTTTTTCACACGGTGTTGAAAGAGAGCATGAAGCTGCCGGCGCACGTTTGGCATGAAGTGATGGCCGAGATGATGTCGCCGTACGCGGGCGTGCAGTTGAAGAAAATCAAAGCGCCGACGCTGGTGCTTTGGGGCGACAAGGATTTCTTCCCGCGCTCTGAACAAAACGCGCTGGTGTCGGGAATACCGAATGCGGTGTTGAAGGTCTACAAAGACACCGGACACGCGTTACACTGGGAACGTCCCGAGAACTTCGCCGCGGATTTGAAGACGTTTTTGAATTCGGATCTTCAGGCGTTCGCGAAGTAAGTAACGTTTGCGAATGAACGAGCAGTTAGACACCGTGATGCAAGGTGCCAGGACGATCGCGGCCGACGCGCGGTCGTCCTTTGGCAGTTTGTCTGCTACTCAATTGAACTGGAAACCGTCGGCGGAGCGTTGGAGCATCGCTCAATGCTTCGACCACCTGATCACGACGAACAAGGGTTTCTTTCCGGTTGTTGAAAGCGTTCTGAAGGGAACGAAGAAGACGACGTTTTGGGAGCGTCTCCCCATATTGCCGGGTCTGGCGGGTAAACTGATGATCAAGTCGCTGGATCCGGCATCTACTCGCAAGTTCAAAGCGCCGAAGCACTTCGAACCCGCGCAGAGCAACATCAGCGCCAGCATCATCGACGACTTCGTCGCGCAGCAGGACAAGATCA
>DASUPR010000387.1:0-7292 GCA_036281015.1 Pyrinomonadaceae bacterium | reverse complement strand
GGCACTGTTGGGCACGAGCAGCCTCGCGAGCGCCCAGGGCAGACGCGGCCGCGGCGAAGAGCGTAGCCAGCAAAACCAGGCGGAACGCGAACAGCGCCAACAGCAACGGCAGCAGGAACGGCAACAAGCCAGCCAGGAACGCCAGCAACGTTGGGAGCAACAGCGGCAACAACAGCAACAGTCGAGTCAGGAACGTCAACAACGCTGGGAACAGCAACGACAGGAACAAATTCGACGATCACAAGAACGGCAGCAACGCGGCAACCAGTCTGCCGAACAGCAGCAGCGTTACGAACAACGCCGGCAGGAACAGATTCAACGGTCGCAGGAACGCGAGCAGCGTTGGCAGCAACAGCGTCAACAGCAAGTGAACCGCGACCAGGAACGTCAGCGCCGTCAGCAGGAATTGGAACGCCAGCGCCAGGAGCAGATCCAGCAGCGGCAGCAGTCTGACCGAAACCGCGACTGGAACCGCGATGGCAACCGTGACGGCAACAATCGCAATCGCGACTGGAACAACAACAACGACCGCAACCGCGACTGGAACAACAACAATCGCAACCGCGACTGGAACCGCGATCGCGACAACAACTGGCGCCAGCGCAACTGGCGGCAGGAGCAGGAACAGCGCGCGTCACGTTATCGCCAGGAGTGGTCGCGACGGCAAAGCTATTGGCAGCAACGCCAGCGAATACTCGAACAGCAGCGTCGCATAAACCAGTTGCGCTTCCAGCAACGTTATTACGAACGCCTGCGCCGCGATCAGTTGCGACTCCAGCAATGGCGTTACCAGGACTACGGTCCGTACAACTATCGCTATCGTCGTGGCGGCAGCTACTACGAGACCAGTCAGTACGGCGCGGAGATGTTGCGGCGGGCGATTAACGATGGTTACGGCGAAGGCTTCCAGGCAGGCCGGGCCGATCGTTCAGACGGCTACGGCTTCAACCCCGAAGAAGCTTTCGCGTACCAGGATGCGAGCTACGGTTACGACGCTTATTACGTCGACCTGAGCGAGTATCAGCACTACTTCCGTGAGGGTTTTCGCCGCGGTTACGAAGACGGCTACTACAGCCGCTCGAGCTACGGCCGCTATTCAAACGGCGGCTACAGCATCCTCGGCACGATCCTCGAGCAGATCCTGGGTCTGCAGTTATTGAACTAAACGTTTGCGGCCACAGATTCCGAAAGGAGTCTGTGGCCGTTTCTTTTTTTGAGGTTTACTTTTATGCGTTCCCGATCGTCCCGCCGACTGCGTCTCTGCCGGTTCCGCCTCCGCCGGCAGCAGAAAGCGTCGCAACAGCGTTACAAAGATCGTGAAGCTCGACGCGCTACAACTTCAATACAAATCCGTTACGCTTGATGTTCTTAGTGCAGCTCGTGTCGAGGTCTTTGACGCTACCGCGCTCCACGAACTGAGTCATCAAACGATCGAGACAATCGATCCCCTGCAAGCCACCGAGACCGTGCGCGCCGTCGTTCACCACGATGTGCACACTGTTCGGCAGCGTCTTTGCGACAGCATCACCTTGCGACGGCGGCGTCACCGGATCCCACTCGCCAGTCATAACCAACACAGGTTTGTCGGAACGCACCGGCTCGGCGTATTTCTTGTCAATCATCGCGCGCGGCCAGAGCTCACACGCGGCGCTCTGCTGGTCGTAACGATACGAACCGAGGAAAGTGTTCGCGCCGATCTTTTTTGCTTCTTCTGCTTTGACGAACGGCAGATCTTCAGCACAAGTGACGGACAGATACATTCCATTGCTGCCGGTTGCGACGAGGTTCTGGCGGAACATGAGCGCGGCTCGGGCCAGCGGAGCGTAATCGCCTTCGGCCGCGAGATGCAGGAAGAGCGGAACGCGGCTGGCGCCGTTTGGGCTGTACATCATGTAACGAACTGCTTCCGCCGCGAGATTGCGATTGAGTTTGAGTGTGACTTTATCTTTCGAACGCGGGAGTTGCACTTCTGCTTCCGCGGGGCTTTGTAACAACTGTTCGAGCACACGCTGCGCATCCGCCTTCACCTGCGGAAACGCTTTACGGCACGCTTCATCAGCTTCACACTCGGAAAGCACGCCTTGCAGCGCGCGCTCGGTGTCCTGCGCAAAGTTTCGGGGCATGAACTGATTCGTCGGCGCGACGCCGTGAAGTATCACGCTGCGCACGTGCTTCGGATGGCGTCGCAGATAGACGAGCGCGGCGCGTGTGCCGTACGAGCCGCCGTAAAGATTGATTTGCTCGTAACCGAGCGCGGCGCGGATGTCGTCGAGATCGTCCATCGCGATGTTGGTCGTGTACAGCGTGAGATCCGCTTTGGGTTCCAGTTGCGCACGGCACTTGCGAACGTCGTCGAGCGGCAGGAAGAAGCCGAAATAGCTTTGCGGATCGGCGGAGTTGAACAGTTCGCAGTTCAACGGGTTCGACTGACCAGTGCCGCGCTGGTCCACGAACACGAGATCGCGGCGCTGGCGTATGTTGGCGAGGTTCTGCGCAATGCCGCGTGCGTCTTCGGTCGCGGCCGAACCTGGACCACCAGCGAAATAGAACAACGCGTCGGGTTCGCGTTGTGGACCGGTGGCGGGTAACACGAGGACGTTGATCTTGATCTTGCGGCCCTTTTGCGTGGCGCGATTCTCGAAGACTTCGAGCGTGCCGCACTTCGCGTCGCCCGTGATGCGTTCGGGCTTGCACGGCGTCAACTCGATCGTGGGTTTCTCGGCCGCCGAATGCGACGTGCTTGCGGCCTGAAACGTCGCGAACAGCACGAGAAAAACAAAGCCTGCGAACCGGTGCGCTCTAATCATCTACGTCTCCTCGCAAAGATTGGAAATACACAACAAACGCAATATAGTATCGGCCCTGATTCCGCCGGAAATACGCGTTAACAATTTAGGCCATGAGCTCAGTCGAACCGGAACGTGTCCTGCTGCACTACCGCATTCTCAACAAGATCGGAGAGGGCGGCATGGGCCAGGTGTACAAAGCCGAGGACACGAAGCTCGGCCGGCACGTCGCGCTAAAACTGCTCTCGCCCGAATCCAGCAAAGACATCACCGCCCGGCGCCGGCTCTTGGCTGAGGCACAGTCTGCTTCGGTCTTGAATCACCCCAACATCGTCACGATCTTCGCGATCGAGGAAACCGACGGCATCGATTTCATCGTGATGGAGTTTGTCGAAGGTGAAACGCTTACCGCGCACCTCGCATTAACAGGTGCATTGCCTTTGCCGTCGCTGCTCGACATCGGTATCCAGATCGCCGACGCGCTCCAGGCGGCACACGACAGCGGCATCATCCATCGCGACATCAAGCCGTCCAACATTCTAATCACGACCAAAGGTCTCGTGAAGGTCACGGACTTCGGTCTCGCCAAGCTGTTGCGTGTCAACAGCGACGCGATCGACCGCGAAGCGCTTACGCTGGCTGCGAATCTGACTGGACCGGGCATCGTGCTCGGCACTGCCGCATACATGTCGCCGGAACAAACACGCGGCGAACCGCTCGATTTGCGTTCGGAGATTTTTTCGCTCGGTTCGCTGCTCTACGAAGCCGCGACCCGGACGCGCGCGTTTCCCGGTCCAAGCGCGCTCGCGATCATGCATGCGATTGCCGCGATCGATCCCCCGCCGCCGAGCAAGTTGCGGCCTGAATTGCCGAATGAGTTTGACCTGATCATCGAGCGCGCGCTCGCGAAGAACCGCGAGCTGCGTTACAACTCCGCGGCCGAAATGGGCGACGCGTTGCGCAGTTTGCGCGCATCGTTGAGCGGTACGTGGGCGGGTTTTCCGATCGTTTACGATTCGGATCTGATCGACGTTTCGGCGCCGTCGTTTGTCGGACGCGAACCGGAGATGCGCAAGCTTGATGGGTTGCTCGACCTGACGATCGAAGGAACCGGGCGCGTTGTTTTTATCACCGGCGAACCCGGCATCGGCAAGACTTCGTTGAGCGACGAGTTTCTGCGCCGCACGCGCCGGCAGCGTCCGGGTTTGCTGATTTCACGCGGACGTTGCGTCGAGCAGTACGGCACGGGTGAAGCTTACCTGCCGTTTCTCGATGCGATGGGCGGTTTGTTGCAAATGCCCGGTCGCGAACGTATCGCCGCGGTGATGCGCGCGTACGCGCCAACGTGGTGCATGGAGTTGCCGACTGCTTTTGCTTCGAGTGGCTCGCTCGAAAAACTTCAACAGGAAACGATCGGCGCCACGAAGGAACGCATGATGCGCGAGATGGGCGACGCGCTCGGCATACTCTCCACCTCTTCGCCTATCGTGCTGTTGCTGGAAGATCTGCACTGGGCCGATCCGTCGAGCGTCGATCTGTTGCGTCATCTTTGCCAGCGCATCGCGGGCCAACGATTGCTTATCGCCGGAACGTTTCGTCCGGAGGACATCGAACGCAGCGGCCATCCGCTCAAGAGTTACAAAGCCGAGATGATGGCCCACAATCGTTGCGAAGAGATCGCTTTGGGTTCGTGGAGCCGCGAGCACATCGCCGAGTATCTCGACGCCACGTTTGCGCCGAACGATTTTCCCGGTGAGTTGACTTCGCTGATTCACGAAAAGACTGAGGGCCATCCGCTGTTTGCCGCGAACTTCCTGCAATACCTCAGCGAGCGCGGCGATCTCAGTAAAACAAACAATCGCTGGTCGCTCGTGCGGCCGGTGGCGGAGATGAATCTCGAAGCGCCTGAAAGCGTGCGCGGCATGATCAGCAAGAAGATCGATGCGCTCGATGCTGAAGGCCGCCGCACGTTGCAGTATGCGAGTGTCGAAGGCGCGGAGTTTCATTCGACGGTCACCGCAAAGCTGCTCGGCGTTGACGAGATCGATCTGGAAGAACGGCTCGCGGACATCGAGAAAACGCATCGCCTGATCACGACGCTGGGCGAAGAGGAATTGCCTGACGGTTCGATAACGACGCGCTATCGCTTTGCGCACGCGCTCTATCAAAACTTCCTGTACGGCGACCTGGTGAATAAACGCCGCATCATGTTGCACCAACAGGCGGGCGAACAACTGCTCCAGCACTTCCGCAAACGCGCGCCGCAGATCGCGACGCATCTGGCCATTCACTTCGAACGCGGCCGCGATTTCAGCCGTGCGGTCGAGTACATCAATCACGCCGGCGATCACGCCGCGAAACTCTACGGTTACGCGGAAGCGGAAAGGCACTACACGCAGGCGCTGAAGCTCGTCGAGAAACTTCCGTCTGAGTCGCAGGCGGAACAATTGTGTACGCTCTATCACAAGCGCGGCACGGTGAATCACGCGGTCGGTAACTTCAAGCAGGCAGCAAACGACTTCACAAAGATGCTCGAACAGGCGCAGACGCTTGGCTCGCTCGAGCTCCAGTCGCACGCTTTGAACTCGCTGACGATGACGCTCTTCTTTTCGCATCGTTTGGACGAGACGTTGGCGCGTGCTGCTGAAGCGCTCGAAGTTGCCGCTCGCGCGGGTAATGAAAAGCTGCGCCTCGACACGATGTTGATGGTAGGCCTCAAGCATCTCTGTTACGGCGAACTGAAGGAAGGTAAAGCGGTGCTCGACGATGTTGTCGCCACTGCGCGCCAGCTTGATTACAAACCGGCTCTCGTCGGCGGGATCACGTGGCGCGCGTGTTTGCACTTCTTCCAGTCTGAATATGAGCTCGCGATCGAGAAGGCAAGGGAGGGAATTCGACTCGCCGCCGAGCTGCGCGACGGATTCTTGTATTTGACGGCAATGTTCTTCCTTGGTTTGTCGCAGGGCAATCAGGGCAAGATGTCAGCCGCGCTCGCAACGCTTCAGGACGCGATGAAAAAGGCGCGTCACAACGGCGACCTGTTCTGGCATCCGCGCTTTCCGAACTGCATTGGGTGGATCTATCGCGAGTTGCACGACTTTGAAGCCGCGCGGCAGTTTGACGAAGAAGGTGTTGACGTCGCACGCAAACATCACGTGCTCGAAGCGGAGGCCAACTCGTTAATCAACCGCGGGATTGACTGCACTCATGCGGGTCAAAAGTCTTGCACGGATTCTGCGTTTGCGGAAGTGAACGACATCTTCGCGCGCGACGCGTGGTTTCGGTGGCGTTACAACATTCGTTTGCAGGCTGCGACTGCTGCACATCACCTGCGTCACGGCGAGTTCGACAAAGCGCGCGAATACATCGTGCGTCTCGAAGAGGCCGCGCGGGAGCACGAGGTGCATAAGTACATTGGAGTGGCGAAGCAGTTGATGGCGGAGCTGTTGATCGCGCAGGAAGATCTCGAAGGCGCCGAGCAAGAGTTCAACGCCGCGCTTGCGGAACTGAACGATTACCCGGCGCCGTTAGTGGCGTGGAAAGTTCATGCAGGCATTGCGCGATTGAAGTCGCGGTCCAACGACACCGCCAGCGCCGAGTTGCATTCAGCACGCGCCCTCGAGATCGTCGAATCAATTGCCGCAAACGTCGCCGACGAAAGCCTCCGCAACACCTTCCTCACCGCCGCCCGCGCGGCGATTGCTGTTTAGAACTCCTTAACGTCTCGCTAACGCCTTCTCTGACGGGACGTGAAGACCCTTCGCTGCAGCTTCTCTGACGGGACTTGAAGACCTTTGGCTCGGGCTTCTCTGGTTGACTTGAAGACCTTTCGCCACGGCTTCGCCGCCGTCAGTTTAGCTTATGAAAATGGGCTGTGCCCCTGGTTCGGGCTTTGCCCTACGATCTTGGGCCATAGGCCGTACCAGGGGCAGAGCCCCTTCCTTTTTCTTTAGTCGCCTCCGGCGAGGCGTAGCCTCGCCTCACATCCGGCGGCGAAGCCGGAGCGAGAGACCCGCACGAGGCTCTCATTCAAGTCAGTTTAGAACTCGCGGATGCCGGAGACGTTGGTTCCGGAGGCTATGCCGTGGGTTAGGGCGGTGGAGTCGTATTGGACGTTGGAGTTGCCGCCGCCGTTTGTGTGAAACGTCGGCGCCTCAAAGTTTCCTGAGTTGCGGCCGAACTTCGCGATCGTGATCCCGCCGAGAATTTCGCCGTTACCACCGCCGTTGCGAATCAACTCGCCCGTACCAAGCACGAGTATCGCGCCTCTGAAGTTTGTATCGCCGCGCATCGTCAGCGTGCCGGTGACGACGAGGAAACCCGATCCTTCCGTCAAGGTGCAATCACCATCAACGAATGTGAACATCGGACTATTCATTGAGTCGTTCACTGTCGTCGCCGAACCTGAACCGGGTTTGAAGTAACGCCCGAGAGTTTGCGCCTTCGCTTGCAGCGCATTCAGATAAGTACGCGCCTTATTCGCGGTGTCGAGGAACGACGGCTGTT
>DASUPR010000386.1:0-5376 GCA_036281015.1 Pyrinomonadaceae bacterium | reverse complement strand
GCCATTGCGTTGCTTGGCGATGATGATCTCGGCGATGTTTTTCTGATCTTCGGGCATTGCGTCGCGTTCTTCGGGTGACTTGTACTGCTCCTCGCGAAAGATGAATGCAACGACGTCGGCATCCTGCTCGAGGGCTCCAGATTCCCGCAGGTCCGAAAGCTGCGGCTTATGATCCGAACGCGATTCCGGCGCACGCGAAAGCTGCGACAACGCCAAAAGCGGCACGTTCAATTCCTTCGCCAGTCCTTTCAACTCGCGCGAGATCTGCGAAACTTCCTGCTGCCGCGACTCGACGCGTTTACTCGAACCCGACATCAACTGCAAGTAGTCGACAATAATCAGATCGAGCTTCTTCTGCTCGGCCGCAAGCCGGCGCGCCTTCGCGCGCATCTCCAACACACTCAAGCCCGGTGTGTCGTCGAGAAAGATCTTCGTGTCTGCGAGAATCCCCAATGATTTTGCGATTTGAGCCCATTCAAGCCGTGACAAAAATCCATTCCGAAAACGCTGCGCGTCGATATTGCCTTGCGAACAAAGCATACGCATGACCAGCGACTCTTTCGACATTTCCAGCGAGAACACACCGACGACCGCGCCAGCGTGAATCGCCGCGTTCTCCGCGAGCATCAACGCAAAACTGGTCTTTCCCATCGACGGGCGTGCCGCGAGTATGATCAGGTCCGAGTTCTGAAGACCGGAAGTCATCTTGTCGAGATCCGCAAAGCCGGTCGTGAGCCCGGTGAGCACCGCGGCGCGGCCTTCCATCTCCTGAACTTTTTCGAGTAGTGACTCCGCGATCGGCTTCACGTGCATGAAGCCCTGGCGAATGCGTTCGTCGGCGAGTTGAAAGATCGCGTGCTCGGCGTGGTCGAGAATGATCTCGGGTTCGTCTTCTTCGGCGAGTGCTTCCTGCGTGATCTTGTTTGCGCTTTTGATGAGTTGGCGCAACATCGACTTGCCGCGCACGACTTTGGCGTAGTGCAGGATGTTGGTCGAGTGCGGCAAACCGTAGGTGAGGTTGGTGATGAAACTGATGCCGCCGACGGATTCGAGTGAGTTCTCTTTCTTGAGCTCTTCGCCGATCAGAATCGGGTTGATCTCCGCGCCGCGTTCGAAGAGTGCGATCATGCCGAGGAAGATGCGCCGGTGCGAAGGAACGTAGAAGTCTTCGGGGCGGAGCTGTTCGATCGCCTGGCTGATCAGGCCGTTGTCGAGCAGAACCGCGCCGAGGATCGCGCGCTCGGCTTCGGAACTGTTGGGTAACGCACGTTCGAAAGCAGGGTCGCGGGTTAAGTCAGGAGTAGCCATTAACGGATTATGGTGTGCCGATTTTCGGTTGAAAAGTTGAGCGCTCGACTGGACGAAAAAACAGCGCCGTAGGCGTGTTCACCTACGGCGCCAGACTATACAACAGCCTCGGTGTTTTATCGTACTTTTATTCGGCGGCTGCTTCTTCTTCGTTAGCGGCAGCTTGCTTTGCCAGCTCTGCTTCCTGCTCAGGCGACAGATGACCAACGATCACTTCGCCTTCAGGAACAACTTTCACTTGCAGGTCCATCGTAACTTCGCGATGCAATCGCACCGGCACTGTGTAATCGCCGACACGCTTCAACGGCTCGCGCAGGTGAATGCGATGACGATCGATTTCATAACCACGCTGGTGCAACGCTTCCGCGACGTCCATCGACGTAACCGAACCATACAACGCGCCCTGCTCGCCGGCTTTTCGTTTGAACTCCAGCACGAGCGCACCCATCTGCTGCGACTGCGCTTCGGCCGTCGCACGCTCTTTCGCTTCCTTCTTCAACAGCGCGGCGCGTTCCTGCTCGATTCCCTTCACGTTTCCCGCGGTCGCTTCGACAGCGAGATTGCGCGGCAACAAGTAGTTGCGCGCATAGCCAGCTCGGACCCTGACAATCTCGCCGCGCGCGCCGAGATCGTCCACGTCTTCACGTAAAAGAACTTTCGTGTGTGCCATCTTCCTTCTCCTGTACCTTAGTCGGTGGTGTACGGCAGCAGCGCGATGTTACGCGCGCGCTTGATCGCTTCCGCCAACATGCGTTGATGTGTCGCACAGTTACCGGAGATGCGCCGCGGCAGGATCTTCCCGCGCTCAGGCAGGTAGTTGAGTAAGAGCCTGACGTCTTTGAAATCAATCAGGTACACTTTATAGATGCAAAAGCGACAAACGCGCCGCCGGTGCATGCGGCGTCCCTGGCCGCGTCCGCCCATTGGCCGTCGATCCTGATCGTCGTCGTTATCGTAACCACCACCACCGCCGCGCTGGCGGTCTTCATAATTGGTTGACATATTGAATCCTCTTAAACGTAAGTCAAAAACTTATTCGCCGGCGGCTTCAGCAAACTCCATCGCTGGACCACGACGCGACGATCCGCCTTGTCCGTGTGACGGACGCTTGGCGGCCTTGCGGGCACGGCGGTCTTTCAGCTTCTCAGCACGACGGCGATCTTCGTCAACGCGGACCGTGATGTAGCGCAGCACGCGATCGTTGACGCGCATACGGCGCTCGAGCTCGGCGATCTCGCGGCCGGAGCCTTCGATCTCCAACAACACGAACGTGCCGTCTTTGTGGTGCAGAATCTCGTAAGCCAACTGGCGTTTGCCGATGACTTCGTTCCTGGTCACGGTGCCGCCCTGGTCGGTGACGATCTGCGCGAAAGCCTCGCTCAGTTTCGGCACTTCCTCGTCGGCTGTCGGGTCGACGATAAAGACCACTTCGTACTGTCTCTTGTTGTTACTCAACTTTAATCCTCCGTCAGTTGAACTGCTGCATCGCTTTCAAAGCGCCGTCCCTGATAATCGTTCGTAGCGCGTCCGCGCTCGTTTTCAATGTTTCTTCCACCAGCGGCTGCTCGCTTCGCGAAAACGTGTCGAGCACGAACCGTTTCGCATCCGCAAGCGGATGCTCTGGTTGAATACCGATCCGCAATCTGATGAACTCGTCAGTGCCAATCGCGGCAATGATCGACTTCAAACCGTTATGACCACCTGCCGAGCCGCGCTCGCGAATGCGAATCTTGCCGAGCGGCAATGCGAGGTCGTCTGAAATCACTACCAACTGCTTTACTGGCGCATCACTTTCAACCTTCTGCAGCAGGCAGGAAACTGCTCCACCACTCAGGTTCATGAACGTTAGCGGTTTCGCGAGCTTTGTAACCACGCCTTCAATCGTGCCCTGGCCCACGACTGAATTGCACTCGCGGCGCTTAACCACGATCCGTTCATCTTCCGCCAGTTTGTCAATCAACATGAACCCGAGATTATGACGCGTCGCAGCGTAATCGGATCCGGGATTGCCAAGACCAACTATAAGCATTGCCGATTTTTGATTGCCGATTGCCGATTGAAGAACTCACTACACCTAGCCCACCAAAATTGGCAATCGGAAATCGGCAATCAACAATGTCGTTACTCGCCTTCGCCTTCCTCTTCCTTCTTGCCCTTGCCAATCACTTCGGGCTCCGCAGGCTCTTCGCCTTCTGCCGGCGCCGCCGCTACTTCCTCTTCCTTCACGATGCCGACCGTCGCGATTACCTGGTCAGCATCGGTCAGGATCTCGATTCCTTCGGCAACGGGAATGTCTGAAGCGTGCAACAGGTCGTGTACGTCGAGATTCGAAACGTCGACTTCGAGCACATCGGGAATCTCACGCGGCTCACACTTGATCGCAATCTCGCGAATGATCTGCTCAAGCACGCCCGAGTTCTCTTTGACGCCGATCGGCTCGCCAATCAGGTGCAACGGCACGGTCACTTCAATCTTCTGTCCCTTCACCAACCGCGTCAGGTCAGCGTGAATCAGGCGGCCTTTGATCGGGTCGATCTGGCGGTCGTGAAACATAACTTCACTCGCGCCAATGCCGTCGACTTCAACCGTAAAGATGGTGTTACGACCCGACTCCGAACGAAGAATCGCAGCCAGATCGCGCAACGGCGCAACCGCTGCTACGGTCTCCCCGCCGCCGCCATAGACCGTAATCGGAACCATTCCGTCGCGCCGCGCACGTCGCGCATCGTTTTTGCCACGGCCCAGGCGCAGTGTCGCCTGCACCTTGTACTCTTTTTTCTCCGCCATGATTTCTCCTTACAAACTTTCAGCGACCCGAGACATTGTCGATTGCCGATTTGCGATTGCCGATTTGAAGACAGTGTTGAAGTTCTTCAAATCGACAATCGGCAATCGAAAATCGCCAATGCCCTGGGTCGCTGATGGTCTTCTATAAGCCATCAGTGTTTGCCCTTCGCTTTATACGAAGAGCGAAGAGACTGAAGTCTCCTCGTGGATCGACTTGATCGCTTTCGCCAGAAGCGGCGCTATACTTAAAACCTTGATCTTATCGAGCTGACATGCGTGATCGCGTAACGGAATCGTATTTGTCACGATCACTTTTTCAATTTCCGATTCGGCGAGCAATTCAATCGCCCGGCCGGAAAATACCGGATGCGTGAAACACGCATGAATTCTTTCAGCGCCTGCGTCCTTCAACGCGCGCGCTACTTTCGTGAGCGACCCACCAGTGTCGCACATGTCGTCGACAATCAAACAACTGCGGCCACGAACGTCGCCGACGACATTCATCACTTCCGCCACATTAGCTTTCTCGCGGCGTTTATCGCAAAGAGCGAGTTCCGCATCGAGCCGCTTCGCATAAGCGCGAGCGCGCTCGGCGCCACCGGTGTCAGGAGCCACAACCGTCAAGTTCGGCAACGGATGTTCCTGATAATAACCGATAAAGACCGGCGCAGCATAAAGGTGGTCCACCGGAATGTCAAAGAAGCCCTGAATCTGCGCGGCGTGCAGGTCCATCGCCAACAAGCGATGAGCGCCGGCGACGGTGATCAAATTCGCCACCAGCTTAGCCGAAATGGGAACGCGCGGGCGGTCCTTTTTATCCGACCGGCCATAACCGTAATAAGGAATCACCGGCGTGATGCGCTCGGCCGAGGAACGGCGAAACGCATCGATCATGACCAGCAACTCCATCAGGTGCGCATCGGTCGGCGGGCAGGTCGGCTGCACGATAAAGACATCGCCGCCGCGGACGTTTTCGTCGATCTGAAAGTTGAATTCACCGTCAGAAAAACGTTCCGGGTAGGCCCTACCCATGTCGCAGGTCAGATGGCGGCAAATCTCTTCCGCCAATTTTGGGTTCGCATTTCCGGAGAAGATTTTAATGCCGCCGGTTGTGCTCATTACCTTATCGTTATTTTAGAATTTGGCTGGGGCGGGTGGATTCGAACCAACGAATGCCGGTTCCAAAGACCGGTGCCTTACCACTTGGCTACGCCCCAGTACTGATGGCCTGGCAATAGTCGCTACGTGAAAGCGTGTGGCACGCAAAGACTCGCCAGCCTG
>DASUPR010000385.1:0-8506 GCA_036281015.1 Pyrinomonadaceae bacterium | reverse complement strand
GGCGCATGGCCGTGTCTTTCAGCCGGAAGAGTATCAACCCGGAAGGGATCGAGTCGTCATCCTGGGCCATGGTCTCTGGCAGCGTCGCTACGGCGGCGATAAGAACATTGTCAATCGCAGCATCATTCTTGATGGCAACAGTTGGACCGTCGTCGGGGTGATGCCGGCGGGTCTTTATCCAACGCGGCCAACAACTGCCGGCCGCATCGATTTTGACGAACGCGGTCAGGACTACTGGCGGCCGATGTCCTACATGGTCAATTTCGCTGCGCTTCGCGGTGCTCACATCCTCGGCGTGCTGGCGCGGCTGAAGCCTGAAGTCACATTCGAACAGGCAACAGCAGAGATGAACACCATCGGCGCGCGTCTCGCGCAGGAGCACGCCGAAAACAAGGACGAGGGAATCATCGTCAACCGGTTTATGAACGAAGTCGTCGGCGATGTTCGTCCGGCGCTTGTGACGTTGCTGGTCGCGGTCGGCCTGGTGTTGTTGATTGCGTGTGCGAACATCGCTGGATTGTTGTTGGCCCAACACGCAGCGCGAACGAAAGAGATCGCGATCCGTGCGGCGCTCGGAGCGGGTCGAACACGTCTCGTGCGGCAGTTCTTTGCAGAAGGATTGTTGTTGTCGTTGTTCGGCACTGTCGCCGGTCTGGCAGTGGCCCAACTGGGCTTGAAGATCTTATTGAGCTTCGTGCCGCCGCAGATGATCCCGCGGCTGGCGCAGGTCGGGCTCGACTGGCGTGTGCTCGGTTTCACACTCGTGCTCTCGCTCGCGACGTGTCTGCTGTTTGGACTCGTGCCTGCGTGGCAGGCGTCGAAACCCGATTTGCAAACAGCGCTGGAACAAAGCGGCCGCACGTCTGGTCCAGGCGCGGCGCGTTTGCGTTTTCGACAGTTGCTGGTGGTATTTCAGGTAAGTGTCGCGGTGATGCTGGTGATCGGCGCAGGACTGCTGATCAAGAGTTTCTGGTTGCTGCAGAAAGTCGATCCGGGTTTCAAGGCGCAACGAGTGTTGTCCGCCGGAATAACTTTGCCTGTGTCGAAGTACAATGAACCCGTCAAAATCAACAACTTCTTCAATCAGTTGAACGAACGTGTTGCGGCAGTGCCGGGCGTCGAATCGGTGTCGATTGCTTACGACCATCCGTTGCAGTCGAACTGGCTCGACTCATTTGAAATCGAGGGGCGGCCAGCCGCTCCGGAAAACCAATCGCAATCGGCCAACTTCATGCCGGTTGGGTCCAGCTACTTCAACACGGTTGGAGTGCAGGTCGTCAGTGGACGAGCATTCACGCCGCAGGACGACGCTGAACATCCGGGCGTTGCGGTCGTGAATGAAGCGTTTGTTCGTCACTACTTTCCGAACGAGAATCCGCTCGGCCGCCGTATCCGTCCTGGTCCACCGGGACGAATCTGGGATCAGAAGCGGCTAACCTCGTTCGAGATTGTCGGCGTCGTTCGCGATGTGAAGTTTGACGGACTCGCGGCGGCTTCTGAACCGGCGTATTACCTTCCGGCCACGCAAGCGCCGCTTAACGATATGACGATGCTTGTCCGCACGACGAGTGATCCACAATCGGTAGTTGCCGGTCTGCGACAGGCCGTCTGGTCCATTGATCCCAATCAGCCGATAAGCAATGTCAACACGTTGGAGCAGATCGTCTCTGAGAGCATCGCACAGCCGCGTCTCAACATGCTTTTGATGATGCTGTTTGGCGGGCTCGCACTGCTGCTCTCAGCCGTTGGCATTTACGGTTTGCTTTCTTACGCAGTGACGCAGCGCACGCAGGAGATGGGCATTCGCATGGCCCTCGGCGCGAACGTAACTGACGTGTTGAAGCTCGTGTTGAAGCAGGGAATGTTTCTCGCACTAATTGGAGAAGCGATCGGTCTCGCCGGGGCTTTTGCATTAACGCGTCTGATGCGTGGGTTGTTGTTTGGTGTGACGCCGACTGACACGACGATCTTCGCGGGCGTTGTGGCGGTGCTGACTCTTACAGCGTTGCTGGCTTGTTACCTGCCGGCACGGCGTGCGACGAAAGTGGACCCGTTGGTGGCGCTAAGGTACGAGTGAAGGAGCTGGGATAAAACCGGAAGGCAAAGGAGCCAATGGACACTCTGATTCAGGATATTCGCTACGGCCTCAAGCAACTCTGGAAGAGCAAAGGTGTGACCATCGTCGCGATCGTATCGCTCGCGGTCGGCATTGGCGCAAACTCTGTGATCTTCAGCGTGGTCAACTCATTCCTCCTCAGACCGCGCGCGGTGTCGGCGCCGGAGCAGTTGGTCCAACTCTACACCGGCGATCACAATCAGCCTTATCAAACCAGTTCGTATCCGACTTACCAGGATTTTCGCGACCGTAATGAAGTTTTCAGCGGCCTTGCCGCTTACGGGGTCGAGCAATTCAAACTTGACGACGGCAATCAGGTCGAGCAGGTTTGGGGTGAGTTTGTTACGGGAAACTACTTCGACGTGCTCGGCGTTTCCGCCGTCAAAGGCCGCACGTTTCTGCCCGAGGAAGACGCGGTGCCGAAGCGTAATCCCGTCGTGGTGATCGGTCACTCACTTTGGCAACGGCGTTTCAATTCCGATCCCGGGCTCGTGGGCAAAACAATCGGAATTAACAATCAGCCGTTAACCGTCATCGGCATTGCGCCGCCGAAGTACAACGGGATGTTTGGCGGAATTGCGGCTGAGGTTTGGGTGCCGCTGATGATGACTCCGTTGGTCGATCAGCGACGCGGTGAGCGTGCGCTGACGAGCCGCGGCAATCGTTGGTTGACGTTTGTCGGCAGACTGAAACCAGACACGACGATCGCGCAAGCGCGGGCGCGTTTTGAGCTAATCACGAAGGAGATGCGCGAGGCACATCCCGAAGAATGGCGGACGCCGAAAAGGGAACTCACTACTTACGTGATGTCTGAAAGCGAAACGCGCGTTCATCCGGGAGCACGCGAGATGGTATGGGCCATCGCGGCCGCGCTGTTTGTAACAGTGAACCTCGTGCTGCTGATAGCCTGCATAAATCTCGCGAGTATGTTGTTGGCGCGAGCGGTCGCACGGCGCAACGAGATCGCAGTGCGGCTCGCGTTGGGCGCGCGGCGCTCGCGGATCGTGCGGCAATTGCTAACCGAGAGTGTGTTGTTGGCGCTGGTTGCCGGCGCCGTGGGATTACTGCTTGCGGTCTGGTTACTCGATCTCGCAATGGCGTTCATGCCCGCGTTGCCGGAAGGCATACGCGTCGCGATCGATCTTCGTCTCGACTGGCGCGTGCTGGTTTACACGGTGTCGTTTGCGACGGTGACGGGATTGCTGTTCGGGCTCGTGCCTGCGTTGCACAGTTCGAAAGCGGAAGTGGCGACAGTGTTGAAAGACGATTCGAGTCTGTTCAGCGGCCGCTATCGCAAATCGCGCATTCGCATGTCGCTTGTGGTGGCCCAGGTGGCGTTTTCGTTGTTGCTGTTGATTGGCGCCGGTTTGGTGTGGCGCAGTTTGGAAAAGATCAGACCGACGCGAGTGGGCTTCACAACTGACAACATTCTTCTCGCGCCGGTAGCACTCGACGAGAATCGTTACGATCGCGTCAAGACGCAGGAGTTTTATCGCAATCTTTCGGAACGCGTTGCAGCTCTGCCGGGTGTGCAGGCCGTCAGTCTCGTGAACGAGATACCGGGCGGCGTGTTGGGCGGTTCGCGCCGCGGCACCGACATCGAGGGTTACAAGCGGCAACCCGGCGAAAGCAGCGAGATCGATGCCGTCCTCGCTGGACCACGTTACTTCACCAACATGCAAGTTCCGTTTGTGCAGGGACGTGACTTTGACGAACGCGATCGTGACGGCGCGCCGTGTGTAGCCATCGTCAACGAAGCGTTTACCACAACGTACTTCGGCGGCGCGTCGCCGCTCGGTAAACACCTGTCGAGATACACCGGACGTGAAAACCAGAAAGAGCAGTGCGAGATCGTCGGCGTGATTCGCGATAACGCCTGGCACGTCGTGCACGAACCGCGCCCGTTTTTTGCAATGGCCTTGCAGCAGTCGTCGACGAAGCGAGCGATGCTGATGGTCAATGCTTCAGTTGATGCCGGAAGTTTGACGACTCCAGTGCGGCAGGTGATTCGCGATCTGGATCGCACGATTCCGGTTGCGGACGTTCAAACGCTGCCGGAGTTTTTCAGTTTCATGCTGTATCCGTTCCGGATGTTGGGCGCGGTGATGGCGGCGTGTGGGTTGATGGTGCTGCTGCTCGCCTCGATCGGCATCTACGGCATTGTTTCGTACTCAGTCGCGCAACGCACGCGTGAAGTCGGTATTCGCATTGCGCTCGGCGCGTCGCAGAACGACATCCTCAAGCTGATCGTGCGACAGGCAATGTTGCTGGTGCTCATTGGACTCGCCGCGGGACTGGTGCTGGCGTTGGTCCTGATGCGTGTTGTGGCGAGTGTGGCGGCGGAGGCGGAGATTTTGTTTGGCGTGAGCACGACCGATTCGTTGACGTTCGCGGCTGTGACGATCCTGCTCGCGCTGGTTGCGTTGCTGGCTTGTTATCTGCCGGCGCTGCGCGCGACGCGAGTCGATCCGGTAGTTGCACTCAGGTACGAATAGGTTTTTACAAACAGGAGAATTGGAAATGTCGACATTGTGGCAAGACATTCGTTATGGCGTGCGCATGCTCTGGAAGAACCGCGGCATCACCGCGATCGTGATCTTCGCGCTCGCGCTGGGCATTGGCGCCAACACCGCGATCTTCAGCGTCGTCAACACGGTGTTGCTGCGCCCGTTGCCTTACGAGGAGTCAGATCGCCTGGTGTTTTTAAATGAAAAGAGCCCGGTGCTCGACGAGATGTCCATCTCCTATCCGAACTTCAGCGACTGGCGCGCGCACAATCAATCGTTTGAAAACATCGGCGTCTACAACCGCGGCAGTTACAACCTGACCGGCACCGGCGAGGCGGAACGGATCGTCACGGGCCAGATGTCCGCCGACCTGTTCACGGTGTTGCGCGCCAACGCCCTTCACGGACGCGTCTACACCAACGACGAAGACAAGCCCGGCGGCACGCCCGTAGTCGTGCTGAGCTATGGTCTATGGCAGCGCCGCTTTGGCGGGCAGATGAGCATCCTCAACCAACCAATCACGCTCAACGGTAAGAGCTACACCGTGATCGGCGTGATGCCGCAGACGTTTCAGTATCCGAGCCGCGTGGAGATGTGGGTGCCGGTGGGCCAACTGTCGGATTCGGCGGCGTGGAAGAGCCGCGGTAATCATCCCGGTCTGTATGGCGTGGGCCGTCTTAAACCGGGCGTCACGTTCGAACAGGCTGATGCGGACATGAACACGCTCGCCGCGAATCTCGAGAAGCAGTATCCGGATTCGAACGCGGGTAATCGCGTGCGGTTGCGGCCATTGCTCGAGATCTACGTGAGCGACGTGCGGCGTGCGCTGTGGGTGATCTTTGCGGCTGTTGGATTCGTGTTGTTGATCGCGTGCGCGAACATCGCGAACCTGCTGCTCGCGCGTGCGACCGCGCGTCGCAAAGAGATGGCGATCCGCACGGCTGTAGGCGCGAGCCGCTGGCGTCTTGCGCGGCAGTTGGTGACGGAAAGCGTTGTGCTTTCGTTGATCGGCGGCGCGATTGGTCTGTTACTGGCGAGGTGGGGCATCGATCTGATTCTGTACGTGAGTCCCGACGCGATTCCGCGATCGCGGGAGATCGGGCTCGACTGGATGGTGCTCGCGTTTACGATCGGAGTTTCGTTTCTCACCGGGATTTTGTTTGGACTCATTCCCGCGATTCAGGCGGGTGAAGTTGACGTGCACGAGACGTTGAAAGAAACGGGTCGCGGTGTCAGCGGGCGGCAATGGCTGCGCAGTTCGCTCGTGGTGGTCGAAGTCGCGACGACGCTCGTGCTGTTGATCGGCGCGGGTTTGATGATTCGCAGTTTTTACCTGTTGCAGAAAGTGAACCCGGGTTTCTCGTACGAACATTTGACGAGCTTCAGTGTCTCGTTGCCGCAAAGGAAGTATGCGAACCAGGAGACGCGCGCCTCTTTCTACAATCGTTTGCTGGAAAACATTCGCGCGCTGCCGGGAGTCGAATCGAGTGCGGCTGCGTCCGGGTTGCCGCTCGGCAACAACGGTTGGCAGACGTCGTTTCTTGTCGACGGGCAACCGCGTCCGCCACGCGAGCAGACGCCGTTGATGGAAGCGTGTTTGGTTACGCCTGATTACTTCCGTGCGATGAACATTCCGGTGTTGCGTGGCCGCGTCTTCAACGATCGCGACGATCGATCGCACCTGGCCGGTCGTGACCTGAGCAAGCTGAGTGAGAACGAACGCGAAATAGCGGCGCTGAACACGATCGTTATCGACGAGGAATTTGCGCGGCGGCACTGGCCCAACGAAGACGCAGTCGGCAAACGAATCAGACTCGGCGGAGATGACGACGGACAGTTACTCGAAGTCATCGGCGTTGTGGGCCGTGTGAAGATGGAGAGTCTGAATCAGAACCGCGATCGCGTGCAGGGATATTTTCCGTACGCGCAGTTGCCGAACGGCGGGATGACGGTGCTCGTCAAAGGCAGTTCCGATCCAAACCAGTTGATGTCGTCGATACGTGCGGCGGTGAAAGAGATCGATCCGGATCAGCCGATCTACAACCCGCGAACGATGCACGAGATTCGCGCGGAGTCGGTGGCGGGTGAGCGTTTGAACCTGACGCTGTTGAGTTTGTTTGCGGGCATCGCGCTGGTGCTGGCGATTGTCGGCATTTACGGCGTGATGTCTTACTCGGTGACGCAGCGCACGCACGAGATCGGTATTCGCATGGCGATCGGCGCGCGTCCGCGCGACGTGTTTACGATGATCCTGGGCCAGGGGATGAAGCTTGCGCTGATCGGTGTGGCGATCGGGTTGCTGCTGGCGTTTGCGTTAACGCGGCTGATGGCGACGATGCTCTTCGGAGTCGAGCCGACTGACGTGCCGACGTTTGCGGCGATTTCGATTCTACTGATCTCGGTGGCGGTGCTGGCGTGTTATCTGCCGGGACGCAGAGCGACGAAAGTCGAGCCGACAGTCTCGCTTCGGTACGAATAAACACCACGGATTACACAAATGCTAAAGGACATCCGTTATGGACTGCGAAGCCTGATCAAGCACCCGACGTTTACCGTGGTCAGTATCGTGACGCTGGCGCTGGGTATTGGCGCGAACACGGCGATCTTCACGGTGGTGAATGCGGTCGTGTTGCGGCCGTTGCCGTTTCAGGATGGGGATCAACTTGCAGTGGTGTGGACCACGAAAGACACGAATCAGGAGCAGCCGCTGTCGTTTGCCGACTACAACGATCTGAAGAATCAGACGAAGACGTTTAGCGCGGTTGGGGCAGCGTCGCCGTTGTGGAATTTTACGTTGACCGGTGGCGGCGAACCGGAGCCGTTGCAGGGCATGTATGTGTCGGCGAATCTGTTTGAGCTGTTAAGAGTTGTGCCGGAGCGTGGGCGCAATTTCACGAGTGACGAAGATCGCGTTGGCGGGACACCGGTGGCGATCATTAGTCGTTCGTTGTGGGAACGAAGGTTTGGAGGGGATCAAGGCATAATCGGGAAGCAAATAATAGTTAGCGGGACGAGCGCGACAGTTGTTGGTGTGATGGCGGCTGGTTTTCGGTTGCTGGATCCGGCGGCGGAGTTATGGGTTCCGCTTCAGCAGAACCAGTTTGCGTCGAGTGGACGTCAGGTGCGATTGCTGTCGGTGGTGGGCAGATTGTCGGACGAGCTGGCACCTGCCGCGGCCGGCAGTGAACTAAACACGATCGCGAATCAGTGGGCTGGCCAATATCCCGATACAAACAAAGGCGTTGGCATGCGTGTGGTGCCGTTGCACCAGCAGGTCACCGGGAAAGTGCGTCCGGCTTTATTGCTGCTGCTTGGCGCGGTCGGCCTCGTGTTGTTGATTGCCTGCGCGAACATCATCAACCTGATGCTCGTGCGCAGTGCGTCACGTCAGAAGGAGATCGCAGTCAGGGCTGCACTCGGCGCCGGACGCGTGCGTTTGTTGCGGCAGTTGCTCACTGAGAGCATCACGCTTTCGCTGCTCGGCGGCGGCGCGGGAATCCTGCTCGGCTCGTGGGGCGTCCAGGCACTACTGGCCCTGAATCCGATTTCAATCCCGCAGTACAACAAGATTGGTATTGATTTCACCGTCCTGGGCTTCACGCTAGCGGCCTCTGTGCTGACTGGAATCGTGTTTGGCCTCGCGCCCGCGTGGCAAACACTGAAGTTTGATCTGCATAGCGCGCTGAAAGAAGGCGGCCGCACGGCGATTGCGGATCGCAGCCAACGCCGCTTGAGCAGCCTGCTTGTGATCGCTGAAACCGCGATGGCCATGGTCCTGCTGATCGGGGCGGGCCTGCTTTTGAAGAGCTTCGCCCATCTGCTCAACGTCAATCCCGGCTTTGTCACCGAAAACGTGTTGACGATGCAGATCGGACTACCGAAC
>DASUPR010000384.1:0-5785 GCA_036281015.1 Pyrinomonadaceae bacterium | reverse complement strand
TCGAGCAGTTGATCGCCATCCAGCAGGCGGTAATTGGTGCAGTAGCGAACGGTAGGGCTGTTTAGGGCATCCGAAGGAGTTAATATGAAACGCATCGTGACGTTCAGTTTGGTGTTGATAAGTTTGTTGGCGCAGGTGGCGACCGCCCAACAGGCCTACACGCACGACAAAGTCGAGTACACGTTCGACCTTCCTTCACAGATCTGGCGCGCGATTCTGGAACCCGATGCGGCCCACGAACATCCCGAGTTTGTCTATGGCGATCGGCTCGACGGCTACCTGACGATTCGCAAAGAAGTGGTTGAGGCCGGTACCACGCCGGCCGAGCTCGCACGGCGCGATCAGGATCTGAAACTCCGATTCCTGCCCGGTTTTGTTCAGGGCAAAGAAGAAAACTTCAACGGACGTCTCGACGGCGTCACGATCTCTTACGAATACGTCCGCACCGGAAAAACGATGCTTGGACGCACCTACTACTTGCAAGTCGATAATCGCACCATCTACGCGCTACGCTTCACGGGTTTGCGCGACAAATTGAGCCGGATTCGCAATCAGACAGACATCATCGCCCGCACCTTCAAACTCAAATAGTGAAGCTGCAACTCGCCCGCGGATTAGCAATCAAGCCTTCGCTTATTCACGGCAAAGGCTGCTTCGCGACCATACCTTTTAAAAAGAGACACAAGATCGCCGAGTACACCGGCGAGAAGATCACGAACGCCGAAGCGCGGCGGCGTGCGCACCGACGCATGCTCAGGATTTGTGAAGTTAACAATCGCTGGAGCTTGGACGGAAGCCGGGGCGGAAACGGGACGCACTACATCAATCACTCGTGCACTCCGAATGCGTTCATGCAGATCCTGCACAACCACATTCTGTTTCGCGCCCTGCGGGACATCGAAGCCGGCGAAGAGATCACGATCGATTACGAACAGACGCTGCACTCGGACGACAAACGATGCGTTTGCGGCGCGAGCGAGTGTCGCGGAACCATCAATCGCTGATCCGGTTACAGTCGCGGCAGCGTGAAGCTGAACTTCGAGCCGCGTCCTTCTTCAGAATCCAATTCCACATTTCCACCGTGCTGCTCAACCACTTCACGCACAAACGACAACCCCAGTCCCGTCGACTCTTCGTCTTTCTCCTGTCCTTCACGAACAACGCGGTAGAACTTGTCCCAAACGCGCTCGCGTGACTCTGCGGGAATTCCGTAACCGCGATCTTCGACGCAAACGCGCACCGTTTCAGCTTCAAGCGCCGTCGAGACAGTCACCGTCGTCCGTTCCGGACTGTACTTGATCGCGTTATGGACCAGGTTTTTCACCGCCTGCGTGATCAAACTCTTGTCGGCGGCCACCGGCGGAATGCGATGCGCCGGATGTTCGATCAGGCGAATGCGTTTCTTCTTCGCGACCGGTTGTAAAGACGCGATCGTCTCGCGCACGACCTCATCCAACCGCAGCGGAATCTTCAACACTTCCTGCTTGTCGCTGCGTTGCAACTGCGTCACCGAAAGGAAGGTATTGATCATGCGCGACATGCGCTGTGATTCGTTCGCGATGATCGAAACAAACTCTCGCGCCTGCGGGGGAATGCTTTCGTCAGCCGTCAACAACTCGGCGAAACCGTTGATGCTCGTGAGCGGTGTGCGCAGTTCGTGCGACATCAGCGAGATCATGTCGCTTTTCAGTTTTTCATACTCTTTCGTTTGGCTGAGATCTTCGACGTAAACAGCGATGCCGATCGGTTCGCCAATACCCGCGTCCTGCTGATCGCGCAGCAGCGAGATGCGGAGTTTGAGTGTCTGGTCCTTTTGATCGAAGTCGAGTTCGCCGGTGTAATCGATTCCAGTTTGCAACACGCGACGCACGGCGATTTCTGGCTCGTCGAAGATGCCGGTGCGGAAGTTGTTGAGTAGCCCGATGAGATCCAACTGTTGCGCGCGCTCCGGCGTGAGTCCGGCGTAACGAAGAATTGTCGGATTAGTCAATGCGATCGTGCCGTCGAGATATGCGATCGCGACGCCGTCGCTGATGTGCGCGAGAGCTTTTGCTTCACAACGCTGTTCGACGGTGATCGCCTTGAGCACGTTCAAGGCGTCGAGTTTGCGGCGGCTGCCTCGTTGCGAGAAGTAGTTAAACGACTTACTGCGCGCGGAGTTTTTGGCGAAGCTTTCGCGCTTGAGATTACGTGCGAATTGCGAAGCAACTGCTTCGAGTAACAGCTTGTCGTCTTCGTCGAGTTGTGCGGCGGGCCGGATCAAAAGCGCGCCCGCGGTCTCGCGTTCGTGAAGCAACGGAACTGCGACCGTCAACTGGTCTGCTTCTCCAACAGTTTTACTGACCAGTTTGCCGCTCGATGCGGCTTGTTCGCAGAGTCTGACGCCTTCACGCCACACCGAATTGCGGCTCGCGTCGAGCGGTTGTTGCGACGCACCTTTGAAACGTGCGACCGCTTCGAACGAAGACGACTCACCAACCTGAAAAACAATCGCTTCCTTCAAAGGCAGGAAGGTGTTGAGCAGTTTCAATCCGCTCATCAGTCGTTGGTGCGCGCCTGGACCAGAATCAGCGGCCGTGATCGGCGAGCTGAACAGCGTGTTGAGTAACTGGCGATCGAGATGCCACAAACGATTGACCTGGACCAACAGCAGCGCCAGGGCGCCACTGAAGATGAGCGGCGTGATCGCGAGCTCGATACCGAAGAAGCGTGTGACGAAAAGACTCGCGCCGCACAGGACTGCGAGACTGAGAAGCAGGTAGGGCCACGAACGGCGCAATCCGAATCCGTTGAGCGTGAGACCGAGCGCGACTGAGCAAGCCGCGAGAACGATCGCCGAGACGGGCACTGGACCAAGCAACAGCTCGACCGTTTCAACGGGTTCGAGAATTTTTGCGTGGTAGAGCAGTTCCGGCACGACGCCAAAGCGCCAGCCCAGATAGCCCGCGAGACCCGCGAAAAGGCTGAGTGCGGTAGCAGAAATGTAGGTCGTGACGGTTCGGGAGCGGGTCAACTTAGGAACAGGGGCCAGGAGCTAGAGGCGCGCCTGGAAGGAGTCAAAGTCGTGGCCGGCCCGTTAGATCTGAAGCCGCGCCGAAATTATACAATGCTTGTCATTGTTAAATCTACGGTCAAGTTGGAGCAGTTTAGAGGCGTTTTAGTGCGGCGATCAGGGCGGGGAAGTCGTCCGTTGAGACCGTGCGGAGGTCGAGCAGGACCTTGTCTTCCGAGATTCGAGCGACTACCGCGGGCGAAGAATTACGCAGTTGTTGCTCGAGTTCGGCCACGGATTTAGACGGATGAGTAACCGCGATCAGTACGGAACTGATTTTGGAGGTGGGCGCCGCGCCGCCGCCGATGGCCGACTCACCGGGTTCAATCGACAAGCTCAAATCAGTCGCGCCGAGCTGTTCGATTAGTGCCGTTGCCCGTTGCTCGATCTCGGCTGGGGTCAGCGAAAGCATCTGGAGCACCGGCACCTCTTCAAAAGCTTTATCGCGTTGGTAAGCGGTGAGCGTGGCTTCGAGCGCCGCGAGCCGGAGTTTGTCGCTCCGCAACGCACGATAGAGCGGATGCTTGCGCAGACGATCGACGATCGCTCGTCTGCCAACGATCAGCCCAGCCTGCGCGGAGCCGAGTAGTTTGTCGCCGCTGAACGAGATCACGTCCGCGCCACTTGCGACGATCTCGCTCACGGTCGGCTCATCGACCACGCCATAGGGCTTCAAATCAGTTAACAAACCGGAGCCGGCATCTTCGTAAAGCAGCAGATCATTTTCGTGGGCCAGTGCCGCCAGCTCAGACAAGAGCGGCGAGCTCGCAAACCCCACAATGCGGTAGTTCGACGGATGGACCCGCATGATCAGGCGCGTGTTCAGGTTGATGGCGATCCGATAATCTTCGAGATGCGTGCGGTTGGTCGTGCCGACTTCAACCATCTGCGTGCCCGAACTGGCCATCACGTCAGGCACGCGGAAGTCGCCGCCGATCTCGACCAGTTCGCCGCGCGAGACGATCGTCTCACCGTCTCCGGCCAGAACCGTGAGAATCAACAACGCCGCCGCCGCGCAGTTGTTTACGACCAGTGCGTCTTCGGCGCCGGTCAGATCCTTCAATAGCGACTCGACACGCGCGCCGCGCTTGCCGCGCGATCCGGTGGCAATGTCGTATTCCAAATTGCATTGGCCCGCTGCTTCTTCAACGGCCGCACGCGCCGCGCTCGAAAGTGGTGCGCGCCCGAGATTCGTGTGCAGCAACACGCCGGTGGCATTAATTACCTTTTTGATTCCCGTTTCGCCTTCGCGTCTGGCAGTTTGCTCCATTCGCCGTACCGCTTCGTCGAGGAGTGCCTGGGGCGAATGGCCATTTTCAGTGGGATTTTGCCGGATTGAGGAACGGATCTCGGTCGTAACGCTTCTCGCGATCGCCGTTACGCGTTTCAAGCCGATCGACTCGCGAAGGCGGCGCGCCACGTCAGTGCGCAGCAGTTGGTCCACTGACGGCACATGACGCAGGTTGGAAGTTTCTATTTTCTTGCGCTCGGCCATGTGGGCATTATAGACTGCCTTGACTCGCGTTGCGGTGCGCTTATCGCACGAGCGCGAACCCGCCCTAATTCACCTCGCTCCGGAGAACAATCCAAGTGGGACTACGCCAGAACAAGCTACTTCGCGCTAAATTACATGTAAAGGCCAAGAACAAGTTTGCAACCGGAGAGAACCAGCCGACACCAGACGAACAACTGACCCGATTAGAAGACGACATTCGCCGGTTGCGCATCGAGTTTGACATTTTCTTCAACGGCGCGGCGAAGCGCCCGCCTTACGACACCAAAGGCCGTGTCGAAACGTTGCTGAAGCGTCTCGGCGACGATCGCACGCTGACTTACGCGCAGCGTTATCGCTACAACTCGCTAACTGCGCGCTATAACGCTTTTCGCGATCTGTGGCGGCGAACAATGCAGGGACGCGAAGAGGGCCGCGATCCCGCGTCGGCCGCTCGTGCCAATGCCAACGCGAGAAGAGAGGCTAAAGCCGAGATCGAGCCGGTGTCGATCAGTTGCCGCGACCCACACAAGGAGATCGAAGTCGTCAAGAATCTCTACAGTTCATTGATCGAGGCGAAGCAGAAGTGTGGCGAGCCGACCGAAGGCTTTTCCTTTCCGAAGTTTCACCGGCTGGTGGCCCAGAAGGCTGATGCACTTAAAGAGAAAACAGGCTGTGAGCGTGTGCTTTTTTCCGTCGCGTTAGACGAGGGGCACGTGAGTTTTAAGGCCAAAGCAGAGGGTTAGTTAAACGGCAAGAGAAAAGGCGACCAAATGAACTGGTCGCCTTTTCTCTTGTGAGCTTACCGGACCCGTGACCGGAAGCAGTCAGTGGCTTTGCTAAAGCAAGCCGGGGAGACATTACATCTTCGTCACTTTTTCAGCCTGTGGTCCCTTTGGGCCTTGGGTAACCTCAAACTCGACTTCCTGACCCTCTTCGAGAGTCTTGAAGCCGTCGCCCTGGATAGCGCTATAGTGAACGAAGATATCCGAAGAGCCGGGCTGCTCGATAAAACCATAACCCTTCGAATTGTTAAACCACTTGACCTTACCGGTTATTCTAGACATAACAACGAATCCTCCTAACGATTCGGTAAAACGGACCGAAAGCCGCAAAGCCTTCGAATCGACTGGTGAATGCTTGTGAGCCGGGTCGCGCCCTGACGTAGCGCTAGACGGAAACACACAACCAACAAAAAATGCATGATGAAAAGCGCGGGGAGCGCTATTTCAGCATGCACA
>DASUPR010000383.1:0-5723 GCA_036281015.1 Pyrinomonadaceae bacterium | reverse complement strand
CACAAAGAAGAGCAGCATCAAAACGTAGATGAAATAGTGCTTGCGATCCAAAAAACCGGAGCCAGATGGCATGTGCAACCTATGAATTGCTCTGCGCGTAGTAACACGGATTATACAGCCCAATTGCCCATCCGGCGCGGTTGATGCTAACTTGCTTGATTCATGACGTTAGACGTATCGCAAACCAGAACCGAAGTAGGGAATTATTTTGTCTCGAACTACCCGCCTTTCTCCCAGTGGAAGCCCGAGTTTGTTTCCGAAGCCATTGACGCGCTAGCGCAGCCGCCGCGCGTCGCCGACCCGCTCGGCTTGTACCTGCACATCCCTTTCTGCCGGAAGCGCTGCCTGTTCTGTTACTTCAAGGTCTACACCGACAAGAACGCTTCGGAGATCGAGGTCTATCTCGACGCGCTGATCAAAGAAAACGAGCTTTACAGCCGCACCGCCGCGTTTCAGGGTCGGCAGCTCCGTTTCGCTTACTTCGGCGGCGGCACTCCTTCGTACATCAGCGACAAGCAACTGCGCTATCTCGTCGAGGGCTTGAATCGGCACGTGAGCTGGGCAAACGCGGAAGAAGTCACTTTTGAATGCGAACCTGGCACGCTGAATAAGAACAAGCTGCAAACGCTGAAAGACATCGGCGTGACGCGTCTGAGTCTCGGTATCGAACACTTCGACGACGAGATTCTCGCCGCGAACGGGCGCGCGCATTTGTCGCCCGAAATTTATCGCGCTTATGAGTGGGCACGCGAAATCGACTTCCCGCAGATCAACGTCGATCTGATTGCGGGCATGATTGGCGAAACGGAAGAGAAGTGGCGCGAAGCAGTGCGCCGCGCGCTCGAACTCCAACCCGATTCGCTGACCATCTACCAGATGGAGCTGCCTTACAACACCGTCATCTCGCAGGACATTCTGAAGAAAGGCATGCAGTCGCCGATTGCCGACTGGGCCACGAAACGCCGCTGGCTAAACCACGCGTTTGAAGAGTTTCTCGCGCACGGTTACGAGATCGCCGGCAGCGACATCGTGGCGACGAAAAAGAAGACGTGCCGCTTTATTTATCGGGATGCGCTGTGGCATGGTGGCGACATGATCGGGCTGGGCGTTTCCTCGTTTTCGCATTTTGGCGGGGTTAATTTCCAGAACGCACACAACTTCGAGGAGTATGTGCGCATCATTAACGAGGATCGCCTGCCGATTTATCGCGCGGTCTCGCTGACGCCGAAGCAGCGATTGATTCGCGAAATGGTGCTGCAACTAAAAGCCGGAAAGCTCGATATTGGGTATTTTCAACAGAAGTATGGCATCGACGTTTGGAACGAGTTCCGGCCTGTTTACGAGGATTTATCGGCGAAAGGGCTGCTCGAACGCGCCAACGGCAATGTTGAATTGACGCGGCGCGGGCTTTTGGAAGTAGATCATTTCCTGCCGGAGTTTTTTGAACCTGAACTGAGAAACGTACGCTACGCATGAGCACAAACAACAATTACGACGTCATTGTAATGGGTGGTGGACCTGCCGGGAGTTCCGTCGCGAGTATGCTGGCGCGCGAAGGCCGCCAGGTGATTCTGTTTGAGAAAGAAGTGTTTCCGCGCCATCACATTGGCGAGTCGTTGATGACGGACACTTACTGGACCTTCCGCCGCATGGGCTTGCTCGAGAAGCTCAGGGACAGCCCGTTTGTGCGTAAGTACAGCGTGCAATTTGCAAACTCCGCGGGCAAGGAGTCGCGCCCGTTCTACTTTTTCGAAGCCGTGCATCACGAGAGCGCCGTGACGTGGCAGGTGACGCGCGCGAAGTTTGATGAGCTGTTGATTAATCACGCGGCCGAACAGGGGGCCACGGTCCATCAGGGCGTGCTGGTGAAGCAGGTCTTGTTTGAAGGCGACCAGGCCGTTGGCGTCGAAGTGCAGATGCAGGACGGTTCGCGTGAGAAGTACTTCGCAAAGGTTGTGGTTGATGCCACCGGACAGATGGCGATGCTGTCGAACAAGTTTCGCTGGCGCGTGCGCGATCCGAAGCTCAAAAAGGCGGTGCTCTATTCGTATTGGAAGGGCGCCCATCGCGAGCCGGATTTAAACGGCGGCGCGACGCTGGTTTTGAGAACTGAGAAGGGAAGTAACGGGTGGTTCTGGTACATCCCGCTGGAAGACGACATCACGAGCGTTGGGATCGTTGCCGATCCGGAGTATCTGGTGCAGGGTCGCGGACAGGACCTAGCGCAGATCTATCAGGAAGAGATCGACAAGTGCGAACCCTGCCGCAAGCGCGTTGCCGGGGGCGAGCGAGTCGACAAGATCTATTCGATTCTTGACTACTCGTATCGTTCAAAACACAACGCCGGTAACGGCTTCATCATCATTGGCGACGCGTACGGTTTTCTCGATCCGATCTACTCGTCGGGCGTGTTGCTTGCTTTGAAGATGGCGGAACTCGCCGCGGATGCAATTCACGATTCGTTCCAGCACGACGACTTTTCAGCCGCGCGTCTCGGTCAGTATCAGACAAAACTCGATCGCGGCATCGAGTCGATGCGCAAGCTGGTCTACGCGTTCTACAACGAAGGTTTCAGTTTCTCGGGTTTCCTGCGGAAGTATCCGGACGAGCGGTTTCACATCATCAACCTGCTGATTGGCGACGTCTTCAAGGAAGGCGTGGACGAGGTCTACGGTCCGATGTCGGAGTTCGCGGAAATTCCACCGCCACTTTATGAGCAAGTTGACGGCACTCTCGCGCCGCAGGCGCCGACGAGTGAAGAGTCCGATCTTCTGCTAACTGCGAAATACAACTACTTCGACGACCGCGCACTGGTTAACGAGTAGCGCGTCCCGAGCGTTACTATGCGGCTACCACTCCTGGCTTTCGCGCTTCTGATCGGTCTGAGCACGTCCGCCAGTGCTCAGAACCCTGGCAGCGCTCAGACGTGCCTGAGCAGTAGTGAGCGTATTAATAAACGCGCCCCTCTCGTTTGTCGTTTGACAAAGCGTGCTAAGATGCCTTCAAGTTTTCTCATCCTCACACTTGGGAGCACCTAATGACTGACGAAGAACGACGGCGTACGATGGAGTTTATCCTCGAGCAGCAGGCCCAGTTTGCTGCGAACATCCAGCAACATGACGAAAACTTCCGACGAATGGAAGAAGAGCGAATTCGCGATCGTCCGCGGATGGCTGAGTTGGAGAAGTCCTTTAAGATCCTCGTCGAGTTATGCCGGATACACGACATCAGAGTGGATGACGTCGAGTCGCGTTCCACCACGCTTGAAGATTCGGTTCAGCGCCTGGATCTGTTGTTGAAAAAGAACCAGGCGCGAATCGAGAAGTTAGAGCGGAACAAGCCGCGCTGATCTATCTCCTAAAACAACAGCTTCAACCCAAACTGAATGTGCCTTGGGTCGCGGGCGGAGGTGATGCGGCCGAAGGTCGGGGAGCCCAGGAAGTTGTCCGGGAGGTTGAAGTTCGGGTGATTGAAGAGGTTGAAGGCCTCCGCACGAAATTGAAGGTTGAGACGTTCGCTCAAAGCCGTGTTCTTCATGAGCGAGACGTTCACGCTGTGAAAGCCCGGGCCGTCGAGAATGTTGCGACCGGCGTTGCCGAACGTCCCCGGTGCCGGGAACGCAAACGCGCTCGTGTTGAACCACTGTCCCGTTGTCGGATTCGAGAGTTCAGGATTGCCGATCAGGTTCGGACGGTCATTGGCGCCGAAGCCGAGGATCGAACGTCCAGTGCCGCTGTTGTCGATTTCGGGAAGCAGCGCGACCGTGAACGGGCGTCCTGATTGGGCCGTGATGATGCCGTAAGTTTCCCAGCCCGTAAGCACTGTCGAAAGAAAGCCGTTGTCGTCGAGATATTTCTGATTCTTGCCAAACGGCAACGCCCACGAATAACTCACCGACAAACGATGCCGCACGTCAAAGTTCGATCGCCCGCGCTCAGCCGCAACGTTGAAACTGTTCTGCGGAAAATTCGGATCTCCAGCACTGCTGAAGAAGTTTGAGGCATCGTCGATCGACTTGGACCAGGTGTACGACGCGAGCGCCGTAAACCCGCGCGCCAGACGCTGCTGAAAGCGCGCCTGCAGCGCGTTGTAGTTTGAGTTTGCACGCGACTCCAATAGATTGATGTCGTCAAACCGCGGATCCGGCCGCGGCACAAACGGCAACCCCGGCGGCAACGCGCTCGGCTGCGGTTGATTGACGTCTCGCGCCGTCAACAGCTTCGTTCCCTTCGAACCGACATACGCCAACTCGATCACGCCTCGCAGGCCAATCTGCCGCTCGATGTTCAAGTTCCAATGCTGCATGTAACCGGTGCGCAGATCGCGTTGAATCGCGAGCGCTGAATCAGGCAGCGGCAACGGGAAAAAGGACGGGAACGGATTGTCGAGCGTCAACGGCAATCCGGGCAACGAGAAGAAGATGTTGTTATCGAAGAACGGCGAGTTGAAGTAAAGCGCTTCCGCCGGCGCGAGCGGTGATTGATCGTAGTAGATGCCGTAACCGCCGCGCAGCACAGTCGCCTGGTCGTCACCAATGGTCCACGCAAAACCAACGCGCGGCGCGAAGTTGTTCCTATCGGGTTCAAACCCGCTGCGCGGAACCCCATTCGTTCCCACGGGCACGAGCGATCGCGTGGCAACGTCATAAACATTCGCGCGATCGTCCTTATCGACCGGCGGCGAGTTGTATTCGTAACGCAGACCGCCGACGAGCGTCAGCCGCGGCGTCACACGAAAACTGTCGTTGATGAAGAAGTTGTAACTCTCAGTACGAATCTGCTGCGGATTATCAACGCGCGCCACACTCGTCAGCAGCGGAAAACCAAGCAGTAAATCAGCCAACGAGTTGTTAGTGAGCGTCAAGAACGGCGAAAACTGCAAACGCCCGCGCGACTCGACATCACGAAACGCATTCTGCTGCGAGAAACGGAAATCAAGTCCAAACTTGATCAGGTGATCTCCATGCACGTAGCTGGAGTTGTTGATTAACTGATAGACGTTAGTGACGCTGTTCTGCGGATTGTTACCTTCATCGCCGAGCGGCGAGAAGCCCGTCACAGTAATAAAACTCAAACCAAGATCGCGCTCACGCGGCGAAACAGTCGGCAGCCCGACTTCAGAATTGAGAACACTCGCTTCCTGCGTCACCGAAGCCGCCACGCGGCTAAACGCGACGCGAGTTTCATTCACGAGATTCGGCGTCGGCACGAGCGTCAAAGCGCCCATCGCATTCTGACTGCGCCGCTTGACGGTATCGCCAAACCCAGGCACGAGCGCGAGCGATGGACCAGTAAACGGCTCAAACAGATCGCGATCGCCAAAGCTGTATCTGAACGTCAGGTCTGCGCTGTCCGTCAAACGGTGATCGACACGCACGTCAAAGCTGTCGTTGTCCTCGCGCTGCGTCGGCGACGAGACGAAGTTCTGAAACGGCACGTCGCGGTTCGGGAGGGGATAAAGCGCGGCAATCGCACGGCCGACCGGGTTAATAAAGAACGATGGGATCACGCCGCCGTCAAACGGTTGGCCCGTGAAAGGATTGGTTGGAATGCCGAACAGGCTGTTCGAGAAGTTACCGGCGCGTTCTTCAGCGGTGGGAACGTTCGTGATGCGCGTGATGCCCTCGCGCGAGCGCGTGCCTTCGTAGTCGGCGAAGAAGAACGTACGGTTGCGCACGATCGGACCGCCGATGGAACCGCCAAACTGGTTGCGCAAGTACTTCG
>DASUPR010000382.1:0-5184 GCA_036281015.1 Pyrinomonadaceae bacterium | reverse complement strand
ACGACAGACCGGAGATCGTTTTCGTGGAGAACCCGCTGACGGCGACCGACGATGGCGCGAAGAAAGAAAAGCTCCACGTTTGGATCCAAAACAATCTGTTTGCTGCCAGTCCGAAGTTGGCGCAGCTTCAGCAGCTCGCCGGCGTGATCGCGGGTGGCGGCAGCAGCAGTTTCACGGCTACACCGTTCCGCAGCCGCATTGCCCAGGTTTATCAATCAGGCGCCGGCATCGTGGTCGCGGCCAACCTCGAAAAGGTTGTCGCGCAAACCAAAGCCGAACGCGCCAAAGGTCCCGACGCGGAGAAACAAGAGAACGCGTTGAACAAGCTCGGAATCCTGAGTGTGAAATACTTCGTGCTCGATCAAAAGGACGCGAACGGAAAGACGCACACACAGGCTTCGCTCTCTTTCAACGACATGCAACGTGGCATTCCTTCGTGGCTGGCTGCGCCTGGCCCGATGGGCTCGCTTGAATACATCTCGCCGGATGCGAACCTCGTCGCTGGTTTCGTAGTCAAGAACCCGGTTTCGCTGGTTGACGATCTGCTCGGCGTGCTCGACACGGTTTCGCCGGAGTTGCGCAAGACACTCGAGAAACAACAGGCGGATCGCGGTCTCGACCTGCTCAACGACATCGCCGCACCGTTGGGTGGTGAGTTTGCCTTCGCGATCGATGGTCCAATCCTGCCGACGCCGTCGTGGAAGCTGGTGTTTGAGGTCAACGATCCGGCGCACTTGCAGCAGACGCTCGAACGCGCGGTTGGTGAAGTCAACAAGGAAGCCGCGAGATTCGGCAAGAGCGGATTGAGCTGGGATCAGGCAGACGTGAGCGGCCGCAAGTATTACACGCTCAAGTCGGCGGAGTTTGGCTTCCTCGAAGTCAACTACACCTTCACGAACGGCTACATGATCGTTGCTCCGAGCCGCGCGCTGGTTCAACGTGCGATTACTTCGCATGACAGCGGCATGTCGTTGCTGCGTTCATCGAAGTTCATCGCCGGTTTGCCGGCTGATGGGAATGCAAACTTCTCGGCGGTCTTCTATCACAACCTCGGCGCGCTCGTGCCGGTTGGTATGGCAAGCGCCGCGCAGAACCTGCCGAGCGGACCAAGACAAGCGATGAGCGCACTCGCCGCGGACATGCAGCCGACCCTCGCGTATGCATACGCTCAAGGCGACGGCATCACGTTCGCCGCGAACACTGAAGGCGGACCGTTTGGTTTGAGCCCGGCGACGCTTCTCGGCATGCCGAACGCGTTGGAGATGCAGAACATCATCGAGAAGGGCATGAAGAACAAGAAGTAACGGAGTAAAACCATCCACAGATTCCACGGATTTTGTCTGTGTAATCTGTGGATGGTTTCTGTAAGAGGTAATGAAGCTCTTATCTATCTCCCTCGTCTCATGGCTACTGGGCCTGCTGCTGCTCCTTTCAACATTCTCCCTGATGTCGCAGCAGGGTTTCAGCGCAATGGACGTCAACAGCGTCACGGTCACATCAATGATCATGACAGCGCTGTTGTTCTCACTCGCCTATGCGCCGTCGCTTTCGTGGCTGCGACGGCGCATGGGTGGTTGCAGACCTGCCGTGTTGTTTCCTATAGCCTCCGCAGTCGTTCTCAACCTCCCGGTTTTTCTGATCGAAATCCTGGCAATAGGCAGAACTTTAGCGCCCGCAGAAGCGTTAGCATGCATCGGTGCATTTCTGCTGATGGGCACAGTCTTCGGACTCGGATTCGTTTGGAAATATCAAGACGCAGCGCTATAAAGAAACACGTATGGCACTCCCCGCGACGGTTCAGGAAGAACTGATCCGACCACAAACAGTTGACGACCCACCCGTAATCGACCTGCATGGTCTGAGCGTCGCTTTCGGCCGCCGTCAAATACTCAAAAACCTGCGAGGCGATCTGCGCGGCAAAGCCATCGGCCTGCTTGGTCCAAACGGCGCCGGCAAGACCACGCTCATTCACACGCTGCTCGGCTTTCATCACCCAAACGCGGGCACGGCGCAGATCTTCGGTCACGACATCGTCGACGAAGCGAAGAAGATCAAGTCGCTGATCGGTTACATGCCCGAGCGCGATGCCTTCATCGCCAAGATGACGGCCGTACACTTCGTCCGCCTGATGGGCGAGCTTTCGGGTCTGCCTTCGGAAGCCGCACTCGAGCGCGCCCACGAAGCGCTCTTCTATGTAGGCCTGGGCGAAGCGCGTTATCGCAAACTCGAAACCTATTCACTCGGCATGAAACAACTCGCCAAGCTCGCGCAGGCGATCGTTCATGGTCCGAAGCTGATCTTTCTCGACGAACCGACGAACGGTCTCGATCCGCCGGCGCGTTTGCGCATGATCAAGCTCATTCGCGAGATTCGCGATAGTGGCCAGGCGAACATCGTCCTGTCATCGCACTTGCTGGTCGACGTCGAAGAATGCTGCGACGAGATCCTGATCCTGAAGGATGGCCAGATCGCCGTCTACTGCAACCTCGAAGAGGAACGGAAGTCGAATCGCAAGTTCCTCATGCTCGAAACACGCGGCGATCAGAAGCGCTTTGTCGAGGCGCTGGCGGGGCTTGGTTGTGAATACGCGATCTCGAGTGACAGCCGGCTGAAAGTCGTGTTGCAGGACGGCGTGGAAGTGCGCGATTTGTACCGGCTCGCCGGTGAGACGCAGGTGCAACTGCGACGGCTGAGTTATAAGCGCGATTCGCTCGAAGACATCTTTCTCAAAGCAATGGAGAACGGCTATGGCGGTCTATGAGCAGACTTACAGGCGTTACGAGGGACCGCTGACGCCCGAGTGGAACCGGTTCCTGATCATTCCGCGTCACGCGTACCGCGCGGTGTTTAGTTCGAAGCTCTTCACCGCGTTCTTCGTGATCTGCTTCCTGCCGCTGTTGGTGGAAGCGATCCTGATCTACCTGCACCACAACATCAACGCCATCGCGATCATGCAGATCAACGTGCGCGAGCTGGTGCCGATCGACGCTTTCTTCTTTCAAACGTTCATCAGCATTCAGGGAGGCTTTGCTTTCTTTGTCGCGTTGCTGGTTGGGCCACCACTCGTTTCGCGCGACCTGCGAAACAACGCGTTGCCGCTGTATCTCTGCCGGCCGTTTTCACGGACAGAGTATGTGGTCGGCAAGATGTCGGTGATTCTGATCTTGTTGTCGCTGATCACGTGGGTGCCGCAGTTACTATTGTTTCTGTTTCAGTCGTACCTCGAAGGCTTCGCCTGGTTCAAGGCGAATGTCTGGATGATCAATGCGATCGTTCTTGGCGGACTTGTTTGGGCGTTGTTGCTGGCGTTGCTCACGCAAACGATCTCTGCGCTCGTGAAATGGCGCGTGGTGGCGAGCGGCGTCTTGCTCGGCCTGTTTTTCATCCCGACGGTGTTTGGCGCGTTCGTTAACGAAGTCTTTCAGACGCGTTGGGGAAACATTATCAGTCTCGGCGCGCTGATAAATAACGTGACCTCCGGCCTGTTCGGTACGTTCGACCGCACTTTCGACGTTGTTCGCGTCAGGAATTTCGGCGACGACGTTGTACGTGAAATAGTGTTGTATGAGCCGCCGTTGTGGGCTTCGTGGACGGTATTGTTTCTGATCTGCGCCGTGTGTCTCGCGGTGCTGTCGTGGAAAGTGAAAGCGTACGAGGTTGTGCGGTAAGAATTGATGACTACGCCAAAAGATCAACTGATCGTTTTCAACAACGTCTCGAAGTTCTACGGCGAGATACTCGGCGTCAATCGCGTCAACCTGCAGATCGCGCCGGGTATCACGAGTCTTGTCGGCCCAAACGGAGCAGGGAAGTCGACGTTGATGAATCTGATGACGGGTCTGCTGCGTCCGACGCGCGGCACGATCACGTTGCTCGGTATTCCGACGGACCAACCCGAACGGCTCTTTCGCAAAGTTGGTTACTGTACACAGTTTGACTCGTTTCCACGCGGGCTCACGGGCCGCGAGTTTCTCAACTCGTTTCTCCAGGTACACGGTTTCAATCAGAAACGATCCAACGAGTTGAGCCAGCAGGCGCTCGAACGTGTGAACCTCGTCGAAGCCGCGGACCGCAAGGTCGCGGGTTACAGCAAGGGCATGAGACAGCGTATTCGTCTGGCGCAGGCGATCGCTCACGAGCCACTGGTGTTGATTCTCGACGAACCGTTGAACGGACTCGATCCGATGGTGCGCGCGGAAACGATCGCGCTGTTCAGAAAGCTCGCGGCCGAAGGACTGCACCTGATCATCTCGTCCCACATTTTGCACGAAGTCGACATGATGTCCGATCGCGTGGTCCTGCTGAACAACGGTTACATCGTCGCGGAAGGAAACATTCACGGCGTGCGTGACGAGATGGAAGAGCACCCGATGCAGATCCTGATTCGTTGCGATCAGCCCGCGAAGCTCGCTTCGTATGTCTTCGCGCAGAACCACGTGGTTGAAGCGAAATTGCACGACGATCGCCGTGGGCTGTTTGTGAAGACGCGCGATGCGGACGGTTTTTATTTGCTGTTGAATCGTGTGGTGGCTGAAGGCGAAGTTAATGTTGAGTCAGTGGCGCCGGTTGACGACGACATGAGCGCCGTTTACCAGTATCTGATCGGCACAAGCGGCGGAAGCGCTTAGGAGATTGCTTGATGAGTTCTGCTGTTGACGCAGTTGCAAACAAGAGCCGGCAAGGGCCGTTGCCGTGGGCGCTTTGGTTCCGGCAGATCGGCGCGATCTTTTATATCGACCTGCAGAAGAATTTCCTCGGCCGGCGCTCGCTGCTGATCTACCTGCTCGCACTCCTGCCGCTGTTTCCGTTACTGGTGCTTGCGGTTTTCCAACCGCCGGGCGAGGACTGGAAAGACTTCAATAACTACAGCCTGATCTACTCGGTACTTTACAACGGTCTCATCCTACGCACCGTTGTGTTCTTTGGTTGCGCGTGGATCTTTATGAACCTGTTTCGCGGCGAGATCGTCGACCGGAGCTTGCACTATTACTTTTTGAGCGCGGTCAGGCGCGAAGTGCTCGTCGTCGGCAAGTATGTTTCCGGTCTCGTTACGTCGATCGTTCTGTTTGGCTTCACCACGATTGTAGGGATGTTGCTCCTCTACTTTCCGCACTTCTCTTCGCAAAGCATGCGCTACTTCACCGAAGGGCAGGGATTAACACAGCTGCTCACGTACACGGGAAT
>DASUPR010000381.1:0-5022 GCA_036281015.1 Pyrinomonadaceae bacterium | reverse complement strand
GCTCGTCGATCAACTGTTCGACGTTCTCGTAGAAACGTTCGAAGAACAACGGCCGCGCCATCAGGTTCAACGGATCGCCGCGCATCTCGCGACGGCCGTAGTAGTGATGGATCGCGAGGTAGTCGATGTTGCGCCCGGCTTCGCGCAGCACAGTGCGGTTCCAGTTCATGTCGTTGTCGCCGACGGCGATCAGTTTGATCGAAGGATCGACAGCACGCATCGCCTGTGCATAGCGGTTGTAGTTACGCGCGTAGGTTGCGGCATCTGAGTGGCCGCGCACCCAGTTACCCCAGATCTCGTTTCCGACTTCCCACAACTTTACGTTGAATGGCGCCGGGTGACCGTTAGCCGCGCGCATCGCGCCGTATTTCGAAGTTGCCGGTCCATTGCAGTACTCAACCCACGCGGCCGCTTCTGCTACGGTCGCGCCGCGTCCCTCGACGTTGACGGTAATGGAAGGCTCGGCGCCGAGCGAGCGCGAGAGCATAATGAACTCATCGGTGCCAAAGTCGCCCGGCTCCGGTTCGTTCTTCCACGAGAGATTGGACCATGTGACACGCTCGTCACGTGGGCCGACGCCCCAGGGCCAGCGGTAGTCCTGGGCGACGTTGCCGCCCGGCCAGCGAATGAACGCCGGCTTCAAGCGTTTGATTGCGTCGAACACGTCGCGGCGTACGCCGCCGGGCGCGATGTCCGCGGGCAGCAAAGACACTTGATCGATCCAGACTGTTCCTCGTCCGGGAAAAAGGATGGCGAAACGCGCCAGTAGATCGCTGCGAGTGGGACGCAGTGAAAATTCATACTTGCGCCACTCACCTTTGACGATTCGATCGACGTTGGCCGCAGCGTAGACCTGACGTTGGTCTGAGTCTGATTCCAGCGCGACGGTTACATTGCCGTTGTAGTCAGTGGTCCTTAACCAGACGTAAGCGCGATATTCGAGACCCGACCTAATCGGAATGCGCGGCTGATAGATTCCGTGACGTTCGATCACACCTTCGCCGGCTTCGACGCGCAGCGAATGTTCCTGCACTTCGTTCTCGATCTTGATCTGTCGCTGTTGCGGGTAAGCGAATTGAGTGTCCCAGTGAAAGCTGAGTGCGTAATCGTCGTTTCGATCGTCGGGATAACGTTCCCAGTTGCGTGAAAGACCGATAACGTTTGGTGGTTCTTCGAAGCTGCGGTTGCGAAGCAGTTCCGCGTGCAGTCCTCCTTTGATGCCCTCGTACATGAACTCCAGAAACTGTCCGTAGAGCAGGGGACTGATGCGGTTCTCAACTTTGCGCGCATCGATCGAGATGGAAGCCCTTTGAGTTGTTTGCGCCGTGAGGAGCTGGGGCTGCCCGAAAGAGACAGCCACCAGGCACAAAATGGTTAGGAAAGCACGGAGCCGCAACGTTTAATTCGCTGCCTTTTTCACTTTCACCTTGCCCGTCATCCGTTTGATGAACTCGACTTCTTCCGGAATGTAAGGCGTGCCGTCGTTGCGAAACACTTCGTGAAACCAGATCGACGGTTCGCGATCGACATACGGCTTGTCCCATGAATCCCACGGCAGGTGTGTTTGCGTCTTACCCTGGACGAAACCCCAGTTGATCATGCCGACGTTGTAAGCCTTGCCGACCATGAGGCCGCCGAAGAAGAAGCTGCCGTTGCCGCGAGCCATGTATTCCGTGCAGATCATCGGCCGGTTGTAACGCTTGAGCCAGTTGATGCGCTTCTCCAACTCGCCCGGCGAGTCGTAGTTGTGAAACGTGATGACGTCTGAGAGTTCGATCTGGAGGCGATCCATCTCCGTCATCTTTTCCGGCGTGGACCAGTCGCCCTTCCAAACGCCGGCCGTCAGCGGTTGTTCGGGCTTCGCTTCACGCGCCCAGGCAAACGCCTGAGGCAGCAGCCGCAACACGAGTTCTACTTTGTTCTTCGGTTCGAGGTGATTGTAACTGCCTGGGTTCACGTTATCGGGCTCGTTCCAGATGTCCCACGCGAGGATGCGCTGATCGCGTGCGAACGCGCCGACAACGCCCTTCACGTACGCTTCGAGCCGCGGATACTCTGACGGGTTTTGCAACGCCGTGCGACTCGGGCTCTGCACCCAACCTGAATTGTGTACGCCCGGTTTTGGCGCCCGCTGCTTGCCGGGTTTCGGGTCCGGATCCCAAACCGAGTCGAAGAGCACGAAGATTGGTTTGATCTTGTGCTTCGCGGCGATGGTCAAAAACTGATCGAGGCGGCGTTTGAAACCTTCGGGATCCTGCCAGAGCAGGTCGTGCAGGTAAACGCGCATGGTGTTCATGCCGAGATCCTCGGCCCAACCGAGTTCGACGTCGATTCGTTTTGGATCGAACGAGTCTGCCTGCCACATCTCGAGTTGGTTGATCGCGCTCGCAGGGTTGTAGTTGCTGCCGACAAGCCACGGTTGCCCCGCATACCAATCGCGCGCTTTCTGTTCCGACCACTTTTCAGCTTGCGCGAGCGCGGTGACTGCGAGCAACAGCCACACGACCAGTACTTGACCTAGTTTTCTAAACGACATTTAAAGGACCTTTCAGAATTTGACATTCGCGAGCTTCGTCGGTGACAGCTTCGTTGAGTAGGCCTTTATCCGTCAAGACCTGGCCGAGTTCAGGTAATTGAACGAACTTAACAGCGAAACGAAGAACACGTTTGACACGATTGACATCAGGAGTGTGAATAGCTTTATGCTTCGGTGAGCGCGTCAAACAAACTGAAGGTTTCCCCGATCTCGTAAACCTTCGGAGCGATCAATTCAGGGCCGTCATTCTGAACAGAGTTGACGGCCCTGCCCACTTGATGCGACGACATGGCTGAGGCTGGAAACGGTGCGAGCAGTTCGCGCAAAAACCGTGGATCGGTGTCGGGACTTAGCCACGATTCATAAGACTCTGAGGTCAAGATGACGGGCATCCGATCGTGAATCGGTTTGAGTGTCTCGTTAGCCGCGGTGGTGACGATCGCGCACGCCGTTATTCGTTCTTTCGCATACCAACTGTCCCAAATACCGGCAAACGCAAACGGCGACTTGTCGCTCATTTGAAGGTAGTAAGCCTGCTTCGCTTTGCCGGAACGTTTCCACTCGTAAAAACCATCCGCGAGAATCAGGCAACGGCGTCGTTTGAAAGACTCGCTGAAGCTCGGTTTGGTCTCGATTGTTTCTGCGCGCGCGTTGATGAATCTCCTGCCGTCATCGCTTCGCGCCGGAATCAAACCCCAACTCAGCGTCGTCAGTTCAACTCCGTCACCCAAATCCGCCACGACAAAAACGTCCTGCGTCGGCGCGATGTTATAGCGCGGCTCGAACGGCAGCAGATCGTTACGCACGCCGGGGAGCTTAACTTTCGGAGCCGTTCGAACTGTAAAGCGTCCACACATGATTTACTCAGAAGCAGCTTTCTGGTCCATCTTGAGTTGCCAGAACAGGAATGCCAGTTCCAGTGAGACGTCTTCGATGATCTTGCTCAATGGACGTCCCCCGGCGTGGCCCGCTTTCGTGTCGTAGAGCAACAAGACAGGTTTGTCTGACGTGCTCGCAGCTTGCAGGCGCGCGGTCATCTTTCGCGCTTGGAGTGGCGGGACTCGCGTGTCCTGATCGCCCGTCGTGAAGAGCACCGCCGGATACTTTTCGCCGGGCTTGACCTTCTGATAAGGCGAATACGCGTAGAGATATTTGAACTGCGCCGGATCGGAAGCATTACCGTACTCGAGCAGCGCCGGTGGATTGTTGTTCTTGAACCGGTAGTAGCCGATCATGTCGAGATCGGGAAATTGGCAGAGCACCGCCTGAAACAGATCGGGTCTTTGCGTGAGCGCTGCGCCGACAAGCAAACCGCCGTTGCTGCCGCCTTGAATAGCCAATCGCGATGGGTTCGTATATTTGTTTTTGACGAGCCACTCGGCAGCGCCGATGAAATCGTCGAAGACGTTCTGTTTCTTATCGAGCATGCCGGCTTTGTGCCACGCCTCGCCAAACTCGCCGCCGCCGCGAATGTTCGCGAGTGCATACACGCCGCCCTGTTCGACCCAAATTGCGGCGGACGCACTAAACCTCGGCGTCTGACTGACATTGAAGCCGCCGTAGCCATACAACAGCACCGGGCGGTTCCCGTCGGGTTGCAGTCCTTTCTTATGGACCAGGAACATCGGCACCTTTGTTCCGTCTTTCGATGGATACCAGACTTGCCGCACCTCAAAGTCGTCTGATTTGAACGGGACATTGAGCCGCGCCCAAACTTCCGATTTTCCAGTTTGCACGTCGTAGCGATAGATCGTCTGAGGTGTCACAAACGAGCGGAAGCTGAAGAACGCTTCGTTGCTGTTCCATCGTCCTGAGAGACCACTTGCCGAACCGAGACCCGGAAGCGTGACTTCGCCCAACGCTTTTCCATCAAGGTTGAAGATCTTCATCTGTGTGGTGACGTTGTGCAGGTAGCTCACAAACAACTTCCCGCCGACGAGTGAGAAACCCGCGATCGCGTCGCGGCCTTCGGGAACGATTGTCCGCCACTTCTCACGCGCGGGATCATTCAGATCGACGACCACGATGCGCTGATTCGGCGCCTGCCAGTCCGTTTGCATCACGAGCTGATCGCCTGCAAACCACGCGTTGAAGCGCGCCGGAATGTCGTTAACGATCGTCTGCACTGGCCCGCCCGAGAGCTTTTGCACGTAGATCTCATTCCTGGCCCAACCGTGCGAAACTCCGAACAGCAAATACTTGCCGTCCTCTGAAACAGATCCGCCGATCCACTTGTCGGGTCCGTAACCTTTGCCGAAGACCTCAACATCCTTCGACTGATCCGTCCCGATCGCGTGATAGAAAACGCGTATGCCGGTGTCGCGTTTCTGGAGGTTGTAGTAGAAGCCGCTGCCGTCTGCCTTCATCGACACACCGCGATAGAGCGCGTGCGGCAGTTGATCGACGGCTTTGCGTTTATCGACGTCCATCACGTGCAGTTCAGTCTCGTCCGTGCCTCCGCGGCGGACGCTGTAGACGATCAACTT
>DASUPR010000380.1:0-5190 GCA_036281015.1 Pyrinomonadaceae bacterium | reverse complement strand
AGTCCGGCGCAGTTCAGATCGACGAACGCTTCTTCCGCGCGCGGACTGTTGTCGTGTAACCAGCGCGCGAGTACGCCTTTGCCGGTTCCCGTTTCGCCGAGAATAAGCACCGGGCTTTCGGTCGAAAGTATCTTTTTCGCTTGCTCGCGCAGCGCGCGAATCGCCGCGCTTGTTCCGATAAACGGATCGATCGCCTGCCGCACTTGGCGAGATTTACTGGCGAGTTGCTTGTGATGATTGCGCTGTTTTTGGAGTAAACGCTGCAGGATTACGAGCAGTGTGGGCAGTTCCAGTGGCTTGGTCAGGAATTGTTCGGCGCCTTCTTTTATGGCGCGCACCGCGAGGTCGATCGAGCCGTGCGCCGTCAACACGAGCAGGGGAATTCCGGAGTCCATCTCTTTCAGACGAGGCAACAGATCGAGCGCCGTCCCGTCGGGAAGCATGTAGTCGGCGATGACGATGTCCGGTCTGGAAGTACGAAAAATGTGTTGGGCGTCCTGGCAGCTCTCCGCCTCTTCGATCTCGTATCCGTGCTGTTCGAGGAAATCACGGATGCCGAATCTGACTCCCGACTCATCGTCGACAACCAAGACCTTGTTCCTGGACATTTTTAACTGTCTTCCTCCGTCGGCGTTGGGAAGCGCGCTATCATACAAGCTCCGCCGTTCGAATTATTGCCAGCGATCAATTTCCCCCCGTGTTCCTGCATGATTCGGTGGGCGATAGCCAGTCCCAAACCGGTTCCGCCGCGCCGTTTTGAAAAGAATGGTTCGAAGATTTTGGGAATGTCCTGTTCCAGAATGCCGGGTCCCGTATCCTTAATTGCGCACTGGACCCAGTCGTGGCCTCCATCAATCACGCGGCGCGCTTCGACAGTTACGACGCTGGCCTGTGGCGAATGCTGAATCGCATTCTCGATTAAGTTTACAAAAACTTTCGACAAGCGGCGCCGGTCGATGCGGATCTTCGGCAGCGAGGCCGCGACGTCGCTTTCCAGTTTCACCTGGGCCACTTCCGCCGCCGGCAAACACGCCCTGATCGACCGCGCGATCATCTCGTCGATCGGCACCAGGAACAGCTCACCGCGGAACGGTTTGCCGTATTCCAACAGTTCTTCCATCAGCACCGTCAAACGGCCGACTTCGTCGCGCAGAACGTTTGTATAACGCAGGTATTCGGTGCGATCGCTGAATCGCGTCTCAAACGCGTCGAGAATCGACGAGATGCCAAAGAGCGGATTCCTGACTTCGTGGGCCACGCCCGCGACAAGCGAGCCGAGCAACGACATCATCTCGCTCTGCCGCAGCGATGCTTCGAGCTCCGCGCGTTTGCTGATGTCCTGCGCGATCAGAATCACGCGCTCGCGCACCGAACCGAATTCATTAATCTGGTAAAGTGTGATGGCCCACGTTTTTCCACTGACGTCGTCTTTTACTTCCGCGGAAATGGGTGAGGGATTGTCGCGGAAGATGTCGATCAACTCGGCGGCCTTCTTCCACGGCTGGTTGTCTCCGAGTTCGCCAACGAGCCGGTCGACCAGTTCTTCCGCTGCGATGCCCGCGATCTGTTCGGCGGCGAGATTTGAACGCTTGATCGCGCCGGCCAAGTCGACGATCAGCACGGGAAATTCCATCGCGTTGAACGTTTGCCGCCACTCCGCGGCGGATTGTTGTAGCGACGTGTGTAGCCGTTGCTGTTTCTCGTCGAGCAGTTTTCGTTCGGTGACGTCGTTGACGATCACGAGCTTGCTGTTTTTGCCGTCGAACACGACCGGATGCGAGCTCATCTCGACGTAGATCGTCCTTTTGTCGCGGGTCTGATGGCGCCACGGACTGGAAATCACCAGTTCGTCCGGATCCTCGGCGTTCTTGATTATCAGCGTCGGAATATCTTCCTCGGGCCGGAGATCGTTGATCGTCATCGAGAGAAATTCATCGCGGGAATAGCCGTACGTGCGGGTCGCCGCCTCGTTCACCGCGAGAAACGTGAGCGTCTCCTCGTTATAGACCCAGATCGGTTGCGGCGTGGATTCAAACAGCAGCCGGTAGCGCTCTTCGGAGTCGCGTAGTGCTTCTTCAAAATGCTTTCGTTCGGTGATGTCGCGCGCGAGGCCACGAAAGCCGATGGTCTCGTCGAGTTTCTTGATCGGCGAAAGGATGAGGTCGAGCCAGCGGTCCTCACCGGCAGCCGAGTGCGCGAGAAACTGGTGGCGCACCTCGCGCGGTTCCTTCAGACTGCCAGCAAAACCGTTGTTTTCGGGAATTACGCCAAAAAGCGCGAAGAATGAGTTGCCAAGAATTTCGTCCTGATTGCGGCCCAGAAACTTCTCGCCCGCGAGATTGATGCTCGTCAAACGCCCGGTGAGATCCTGCGTAAAAATGACGTCGCTGGCTTGTTCGACAAGGTCGCGGTAACTGGCCTCGAGTCGCGAGCGTTCCAGCAGGCGCGATACTTTTGCGATCAGCCGCGTTGAGTCGCAGGGAATTTCGAGATAATCGTCGGCGCCGGCGCGCAAGCCCTCGACAACTGTCTCGGTGTCTTTCTGGTGCGCGCTGATCAGGAGGATCGGAACGGTTTTGAGTTCACTATCGGCGCGCAGGTGCCGGCAGAAATCCAGCCCGTTCATCAGCGGCATGGTCACGTCGCTGATGACCAGGTCAGGGCGCTCACGCTTCGCCAGCGCGAGACCCTCGACACCATCGTCAGCGGTAAGCACGCTATACCCTGCCTTGTTGAGCAGAGTTCGCATCAACCGCAATTGATCAGGCTCGTCGTTGACGATGAGAACGGAATTGTCCTCGCGGCCGTTTGAGATTTCTACCCCCTGCATCTTGTTCCTCGAATTGGCGCCGCGGCTGGAAAATCAGGGGAACATGCGGCTCTCGGGCTATTTCACTAGGTTTGCCGCGCGGAGTATAGCACACGCAGGCAACCCGCAGCCCCTCCCAAACCCTCGGTAAACCGAAAAGCGCGGTTGTGAATCAAAAGTCTACATTTAATAAAATGGCATGAACTTGAGAAAGAGAGAAGAGATGAATATTAGCGGACGTTTCCGGGGAGCCAGCTCCCGTCTAAACATATTTTTGAGTCTGGCATTGGTAGTGTTTTCGGTTGCTTCATGCAGTGGCCAGAGCCGGGCGTTGAGTGTTCAACCGGCCGCGGCCGCTCCTCCGGCCGCGTCGACCACCGGCGTACCGGATCTTCAGACTTCGTACGCCGAACTGGTGAGCCGGGTCTCCCCGGCCGTCGTCACGATTCGATCGACGGAGCGAGCACGAACAGCGCAACAGTTTCCGTTCATGGACGATCCCCAGTTTCGCGAATTCTTTGGGGATCGGCTTCCACAACAGCCGCAGCGGCCCGCGCAGGGTGTCGGTTCGGGAGTAATTGTCAGTCCTGACGGCTACATCCTGACAAACCATCACGTGGTTGACGGCGCGCTCGAGATCCGAGTTGAAATGACTGACAACCGCACGTTCACGGCCAAAATGGTGGGCTCGGATCCGCCGAGTGACCTCGCGGTGTTGAAGATCGACGCGAAAGACCTGCCGACACTTTCGCTCGGCGATTCGGACAAAGTGCGCGTTGGCGATCCGGTCCTGGCGCTCGGCAACCCGATGGGTATCGGACAGACCGTCACCTCGGGCATCGTCAGTGCAAAAGGCCGGAGCACCGGATTGAGCGACGGCAGTTTTGAAGACTTTCTTCAGACCGACGCGGCTATCAATCGCGGAAACTCAGGCGGCGCTCTCGTCAACACGAGCGGTCAACTGATCGGCATCAACTCGCAAATTCTTTCGCCGTCCGGAGGCAACATCGGCATCGGTTTCGCCATTCCTTCAAACATGGCAAAAGCGGTGATGGACCAGTTGCTGACAAACGGCAAGGTTAGCCGTGGCATGTTGGGCGTGACGATCCAGTCAGTCGACGCGGACATGGCGACCAGTTTGAACCTGCCCGCAGCGCGCGGCGCGATCGTTTCGTCCGTAACGGCAGGCGGTCCGGCGGACCGAGCCGGAATCAGACGTGGTGACGTGGTTACGGCCATCAACAATCAGCCCGTCATCGACAACAACAGCCTGCGCAATCAGGTTGCGAGCCTGAAGCCAGGTTCGACCGCGAGCGTTACGGTAGTGCGCAACGGCCGGGATCAGAACATTCAGGTTACGTTGGCGGAGTTGCCGAATTCGCAGCGTCCGGGAACGGAAGAGTCCAGCAGCAACAATGGCAACGGTCCGGGCGTGAACAACTCGCGGTTTGGAATGAGATTGCAGCCGCTTACAGCACAAAGTGCTTCAACCTACGGCCTGTCGGCTGACGATCAGGGTCTGCTGGTTACGCAAGTCGATCCTTCGGGCAGCGCCGCAGGTGCGGGAATCCGGCAGGGCGATTTGATTCAGGAGGTCAATCGCCAACCGGTCCGAACGTTTGCGGAGTTCAGCAGTGCGATTCAACAGTCGGGCGCACGTCCGGCGCTCGTGCTGGTCAAACGACGCGACCGAGTAATTTATGTGACCTTGCGAGCCAACTCGTAAGTTCAATTAACAACTGTCAACAAAGCCGCTCGCGGATCTCGATAATCGCGAGCGGCTTTTTTGTGCTTAAATGACGCGCGGGGGATCAAGACAGTGAGAGAATTCGATCAACGGCCGTGGGGCAACTACACCGTTCTGGAAGAAGCACCGACTTTCAAGGTCAAACGGATCGAGGTGTTACCCGGCAAACGTTTGAGTTATCAGAAACACGCGCAGCGCGCGGAACACTGGTACGTTGTTGCCGGTACGGCAAAGGTAACTCTCGACGGCCAGGACATCACCGTCCGTCATGGCGAAGCGATCGATATTCCCATCGGCGCCGCTCATCGCGTCGAAAACCCGGGCACGGAGGACCTGATCTTCATCGAAGTGCAACGCGGAAACTATCTTGGCGAAGACGACATCGTGCGTCTTGAGGACGATTTTGGACGCGCCTGATTCCTCCATCAACCCTCCGGTAGAAGACCAACAAAGCCTCTGGTCCGATATCAAAGAGTCGATTCGCGGCTCGCATCGCAGTTACACCACTGGTCCAATCGGTAGATCGATTCTTTTGCTCGCCATTCCGATGGTGTTGGAGATGCTCATGGAGAGCGTCTTCGCCGTCGTCGATATCTTCTGGGTCTCGCATCTCGGCACTGACGCCGCGGCGACC
>DASUPR010000379.1:0-11332 GCA_036281015.1 Pyrinomonadaceae bacterium | reverse complement strand
CGGCGAACTGCTGGCGACGTTCGAATAACTGGCGACCTTTGAATAACTCGCGACCTTTGAATAAGAAGTGTTGTTGTTTGAACGCCGAAGGCGTTGGCCAATTTCAGCCCAGGGTTTATACCCTGGGAAAGAGTTTAGTTTTGAGCTTCACAACGCTGAAAGCGTTGGCGAACTCCTTCAGAGTTCTATAGCATTTTTGGTCGGATTCCCCAGGGTATAAACCCTGGGCTGAAATTGGCCAACGCCTTCGGCGTATTACCACACAGGTCTGATCGCACCCAGCACGTCTGAACGCACCACAGCCATGGTAGGCAAGACTCTTCGCAACTATCGCATCACGGAAAAGCTCGGCGTGGGCGGTCAGGGAGCTGTCTACAAGGCCGTCGATAACAAACTCGGCCGCACCGTGGTTATCAAGGTCATTCCACCCGAACTCAGCGCGAAGGAATCAAACCTGAAACGCTTCGAACGCGAAGCGCGCCTCGCTTCGTCGCTGGACCACCCAAACATCTGCACCATCTTCGATCTCGACGAACAAGACGGCCTGCACTTCATCGCCATGCAATACGTCGAGGGCAAGAACGTGCGCCAACTCGTCGCGGGCCGTCCACTCGAACTGAAAACCGCGCTACTGATCGGTTTACAAGTCGCCGACGCACTCGCAGCCGCACACAGCCGCGGCATCATTCATCGCGACATAAAATCCGGCAACGTGATGGTCACCTCCGCCGGCCAGGTAAAGGTCCTCGACTTCGGTCTCGCGAAACTTCTCGACGACGATCAAGCCGCCACCAAAGGAATTCATCACACCGAACTGACCGAAGTCGGCGTGCCGTACGGCACCGCAACCTACGCAGCGCCCGAGCAAGCGCGCGGCGATCGCGTCGACAAACGCGCCGACATCTTTTCGCTCGGCGTGCTGCTTTACGAAATGCTCACCGGCACGTGGCCCTTTCGCGGCAAGACGACGATCGACGTGCGTCACGCTGTGCTGCATGATCCGCCACGCCCGATTCCGGAGTTGCGCGGCAGCCCGATCCCGCAACGCCTGCAACAGATCGTCGATCGCGCGCTCGAAAAGGAACCGAGAGATCGTTTCCAAAACATGGACGACTTCCGCAACGAGTTGCGGCAAGTGCTTCAGGAGGTCGACGCCGGAACCGTCGCATACCAGGGCGTCTCGCCGGAACCGCCGCGCCACCTCGCGGGCGCAAAGAATCCGGTGTCGCGCGCGGTGCGGTGGCTCAAATCGATTACGCGCAGTGAAGCTCCAACCACGTCGCCAAGTCTCATCACACCCTCAAAGCAAGGCATACACGAAACACCGTTCACGACAGTCGCCGATCAGGAAAAGAAGAGTCTCGCGATTCTGTGCTTCCGCAACCTGGCCAACGATCCGGGCGCGAGTTTTTACGAGTTCTCGCTGGCGGACGCGGTGATCACGGAGCTGGCGCGCGTGCGTTCGCTCGTGGTGCGGCCATCGTCGGTGATCGCGCGCTACCAGGGACAGCACAGGGATCCGCGAGAGATCGGGCAAGAGTTGAACGTGAGCGCCGTCTTGACCGCGGGTTTCATTCACGCCGGCGAACGGTTCCGGGTCACCGCGCAGCTGATCGACGTCGCTTCAGGCGAGTTGCTGTGGAGCGATCGCATCGACACTGCGGCGTCAGACATCATCGTGCTCCAGGACACAATCGCACAGCGCATCGTCGAAGGTTTGCGGGTTGAACTCAGTCCGGCCGAACTGTCGGGAATATCCAAAGCCGCGACACAAAATCCGGCCGCCTACGAACAATACCTGCGCGGCCGCGACCTGTTCGCACGTTTCATCTTCCGCACGTTGTCGCGCGAGGATTGCGACGCCGCAATCGCGCATTTCGAACGCGCGATACAACTCGATCCAAACTTCGCTCTGGCCCACGACGGCATCGGCGCGTGTTACGTCAACCGCGTCTTCAAAGGCTTCGGCGGCGTGGAAGATTACGAACGCGCGGAAGAAGCTTTCCACAAGGCGCTCGAGATCGACCCGAACATCTTCGAAGCGCGCATGTTGATGGTGTTCGTTTACCTGTGGCGCGGCAGGAAAGAGAAGGCGTGGGAAGAGGTCAACCGCGCGCGCAAGGAAGCGCCGAACGAGCCCGTGGTCCACTTCGTTAAAGCCATGCTGCATCGTTTGGACGGCGAGTATGGCCGCGCGTTGCACAGTTACGATCGGCTCGTGCGTCTCGACCCGGCGGCGCACGTCGTGGCGAGTTACAGCCGCGCGCTCGTTTACATGTACCTCGGCAATTTCGACGAAGTCTTCCGCCAACTCGACAACGCCGGCGAACCCGACAACGCGCTGGTTCAAACGTTTCGCGCGCTCGGTTTGTATTACACTGGCCAGACCGACGCGGCCGCGACGTTGATGCGCGGCGTGGTCGAGAAGCATCCAAACATGCACGGCATTCGCCCGTTCATGGCGATGTTTCTGAGCGCGCAGGGCAAGCACGAGGAGGCGCTCGCGCAACTAAGCAGCGACGTGAAACGAAACGGCGAGGTCGACGCGGACATCAGTTATTCGATCGGTTCCGTGTATGCGCTCGAAGGTTTGCCGAACGATGCCTTTGAGTGGCTTGAACGTTCGACTTCGCTCGGCAACGCGAACAAGCCGTGTTTTGAAAACGACCCGAACCTGGTTTCACTTCGCGAAGATCCGCGTTTTGGTGAGTTGATGAGCAGACTATGAACAGATCGCGACGAACAGTTTCCCTTGTTTTAGTTTTCTTACTCTTTTTGCCGTTAAGCGTTGTGGCGCAGACTCCTGCGCAAACGGCGCCCAAGACTCTCGCCGAGTTACAAACACGGATCGCAGAGATCCTGGCCAAACCGGAACTCGCGCCGGCGATGGTCGGCGTCAAAGCCGTCTCGCTCGACAACGGCCGCATCGTGTTTGAAGAGAACGCCGTGAAGCTGCTGCGTCCGGCGTCGAACATGAAGATCTACACGGTCGCCGCCGCGATCGATCGTCTGACGCCTGACTACCGTTTCAGCACGTCTGTTTTCGCACCCGGCAAGCCTGATTCAGCCGGTGTGATCCACGGCGACCTGCGCATCTACGGCCGCGGCGATCCGTCGATCGCGGCGCGCTTCAACAACGGCGACTACTTCAAAGCCATCGACGATCTCGCCGCGCGCATCGTCGCCGCGGGCGTCAAACGCGTCGAAGGCGATCTGATCGGCGACGAGACTTACTTCACCGGCCCAAAGTACGGCTCGGGTTGGGAGTGGGAAGACCTGACCTGGTACTACGGCGCGGAAATCACGCCGCTCAGCATCAACGACAACGCGCTCGATCTGTTCATCAAACCCGGCCCGGCGGTGGGCCAACCTGCTTTGATCACGACCGGTCCTCCCGATCCGCTGCTGACGATCGTGAATCGCGTCACGACCTCCGCGAAGGGCGTGCGGCGCGAGATTTCGATTCATCGCGGTCTCAACGACAACACGATCACGATCACCGGCAGTATTCCACTCGAGGATCGCGGCTACACGGCCGGCATCGGCATCTCGCATCCGGCGCTGTTGTTTGTATATCTCCTGCGCAACTCGCTCGCGCAAAAAGGCGTCGTTATAACCGGTAGGTCGCGTACGACCGGCGAAGTCGCGATTCCAACGGTGACAACACCCGTTCCGACGATGACTACTTCATCCACGCCGGTTCTGGTGCAAACCGAGATCGCGACACTCCAGTCGCCGCCTTTCAGTTTGATCGCCGCGCAAACAATGAAGCCGAGCCAAAACCTGTACACCGAACTGATCCTGCGAACGCTCGGCAAACTCGCGCCGCCACCAGCACCCGCAACGCTCTCGATCTTCAATCAAACTTCAGAACAGCTCGGACTCGAAGCCGTGAGGTCGTTTCTCAAAACTGCGGGCATTCGCCCCGAAGCACTCGTCCTTGATGACGGCTCCGGACTCTCGCGCGGCGACATGATCACGGCCGACGCAACAGTGCAGTTGTTAACGTTCATGAGCAAGCATCGCTTCGCGAACGTGTTCCGCGATGCGTTGCCGATTGCGGGCGTTGACGGCACGTTGCGCAATCGCATGCGCGGCACACCCGCGGAAAACAACGTCCGCGCGAAAACCGGTTCGCTGAGCTCAGCAGCCAGTCTCGCGGGTTACGTCACCACCGCCGCGGGCGAGAAACTCGCGTTCGCGATCATAGTGAACAACTACCCGCGCGAGGTCGATCCGCGCGCTGCGTGCATCGATCCAATCGCAGTCTTACTCGCCTCTTTCAACGGCAAACCTGAATCAAAAGATGCCCCCTAAATTCACGAAGTTTCACGGACTCGGAAACGACTATCTCGTAATCGAAGCCGCCGAGCTGAGCGACATTAATGACCTCGGCGACTTCGCGCGCCGCATCTGCAATCGTCATTACGGCGCGGGCGGCGACGGCATCGCCATCATCTCCAAATCGGAAACTGAGGACGCGGATTTCAATTGCCGCATCTTCAATCCGGACGGCAGCGAGGCCGGACTTTCCGGCAACGGAACTCGTTGCGCCGTCGCGTATCTCTACCACGCCGGCCACTGGTCGAAAGACGAGCTGCGCCTCAGCACAAAGACCGGTTTGAAGCGCTACTTCCCGCGTGGACAAGTCGACAGGGGCAAGTACCTGTTTGAATCCGAACTCGGCCGACCGAAATTCGACTCGCGTTCGATTCCGATGTCGATCTCGCCGCCACTGGACCAGGTGATTGGTTACGTGCTGCCCGTCGAAGGCGAGCCGGTTGTGATCACGGCGATGCAGATGGGAAACCCAAACTGCTGCATCTTTGTTGACGACTTCGACGCGTTGAACTGGCGCCGCATCGGCAAAACAATCGAAACCCACCCGCAGTTTCCCGATCGCACAAACGTCGTGTTCGTTCGCGTGCGCGAGAGAAATCTGATCGAGCTGCGGATTTGGGAACGCGGCGTTGGCGAAACAACCGCTTCCGGCACGTGCTCCTGCGCCGGGGCCGTCGCGGCGATGATCAACGAGAAAACCGATCGCGACGTGCGGGTCGTGATGGAGGGCGGCGAAGTCAGAATTCACTGGCGTCCCGACGGCGAAGTTGTGATCACGGGAACGGCTGAATTAGTCTATACAGGCGATTGGTTGGCCTGAATCTCGTGTTCAAAACTCTTCCCATCACATTGTTACTTGCGGCGTGTTGCTGTCTCTCTGCCTGCGGCGGGAAAGTCATCACTGGCACGGAAGCCAAACCGCAGCCGCCACCGCCGCCGAAGATTCCGACTTCAGTTCCGGCGTGGCTCGGGAACGAGTCGCGCAACTTTTACGGCACCGGGCCGTGGTCTGACGCACCTCTCGAAATCGTTTGGGAGTTTGAAACGAAGGCCATACGCGGACGGTTGCACAAGGATCCTTGGGGCGGTTCGAGTTGGCCGGGCCAGCCGTCGGTAGACGAGCGTCACGTTTATTTCGGCTCCGCTGACGGAAACCTTTACTGTCTCGACAAACAGACCGGCGCGCTGGTTTGGAAGTTCAAGACTGAAGACAGCCTGAAAGCGACTCCGACGATCGCCGGCGACCGTCTCATCGCCAGCGGACTCGATCATTACATCTACTGCATCGACGCCCGCGACGGTTCGCTGATCTGGAAGTACAAGACCGGTTTTGAAGTCGACTGCTCCGCTGCCGTCCTTCAGGATCGCGTTTATTTCGGCGGCGAAGATGGGTTTTTCTACGCGCTGAATCTCGCGGACGGTTCGTTGATTTACAAAACCGAGCGGCTCGGTTCGATGGAAGGAAGCTTTTCCGTTGACGGCGACCGCGCTTACATCGGAACCGAACAGGGCGATCTGTTCTGCCTCAATCTCGCGGACGGCTCGACAGTTTGGAAAGCTCGCATCGGCGCTGATTCCGATTCGACGCCAGCCGTCGCGAATGGTTTCGTTTACACGGCCGCTGAAAACGGCGTCGTCTATAGTTTCCGTCAATCAAACGGTGAACTCGTTTGGAAATACCAGGCGACAGGCGGCACGACGAAAGACCGCAGTGGTTTTTGGGCGAGCCCCATCGTCGCGAACGGGCGCGTCCATATCGGTTCGAGCAACGGCTACTTGTATGCGCTCACGGCGGATAAAGGCGAAGTCGTTTGGCGTTACAAAGCACGCGGCCCGATTTGGGGTACGTCGCCGTTAGTCGATGGCCGTCTCGTCTTCGGCGACAAGGCGGGTTGGATACATTCCGTGGCTGCGGCAGACGGTTCGCCGATCAGCGAGTTGAAGATTGGTGATAATATCAATGCGACTCCGGCGATACTCGGAGGCCGAATTTACATCGGCGCATTCAATGGGAAGCTTTACTGTTTGAAGTAACTTGCTGGTTTACCTCGTCGACAACACGATCAACGGCCAAGGCGACAGCCCGCGTGAGATTCGCGCGGTGCTCGGCCGTTTGATTCCCGGCGTTGAGATTCTCACCGAACCCTTTCACGGCGTTTCGCTCGAACGCGTCCGCAGCCTGAAGCCGTCGCACATTATTCTCAGCGGCCAGAGTCATCCGTGGGACAACTACACACCGGAGTCGCTGGCGGGAGTGTTCGACGTCATCAAGCAGGCGTCGCAGCCGATACTCGGCGTGTGTGGTGGTCACCAGCAGATCGCGCTGGCGTACGGCTCGGAAGTTGGATTGATGGAGCGGCTCGAGCCGGGTGAAGGTTACCAGGGCGCCAAACGCGAGCGTGGGTTCTTTCCGATCGACAACACCGGTGAAGGATTGTTCAAGGGTTTGCCTTCGAACATCACGGTCTGGCATTCACACTGTGACGAAGTTAAGGATTTGCCCGACGGTTTTCGTTGCACGGCGTCAAATGAGACCTGCGCTATCCAGGCAATGCAGCAAAAAGGACGGCGTGTTTACGGCGTCCAATTCCATCCCGAGCTCTTCGACGAGGAACATCCTGAAGGTCGCAAAATCGTTGAGAATTTCCTCGCACTCTGACTCTGCAATGTAAAAACAATGCGGTTTTAGTGATATTTATCACGAAACTAACACGGATTGGCTGGACTCACCCCGGTCCGTGTGCTAGCCTCCTTCCCGGAATAACGAGCTTATTGCTCGTTTTTCTTTTTTAAGAACAAGCAAGTACTTTCAGCGCACCGCATCAAGGATGCAAGCCCCCAACCTCGGCTGACGTCAATAGAGACTCCTAGAGCCAGGGGACGAGTCATAGGAAAGAACGGACTCGCGCAGGACGCTGAAAGGCAGGTGATAACTCGGACAGGAGACCCGAATTTGAAAGTCTATTCAATCTTTAGCGGAAGTGCGTTGATTGGCGCAGCACTTCTGAGCAGTTCTTTATTTTTTTCCGCCCGTACTCTCTCTGCGGAAACGCTTCCATCTCAACAAATCCAACAACCAAACAGTAAACCAACAACAGCAGATGCTACCGCTCCAGTTGCGCTCGAAGTTCCTTCTCGAGGAAATCTGGGCAAGGACATTGCGGAACAAGAACACTACGTTGTACCTCCGACCGCTTACGTCGCCACCGCGTACAGTCTGCGCGGGCGCACCGCGAGTGGACAGATGGTCGCCAAGGGCTTGATCGCGGCGGATCCGCGTCACCTGCCTTTGGGATCGCGTGTCAGAATCGAAGCGGGAGCTTACAGTGGCGAGTATCTCGTGGCGGACACCGGCGGATTGGTCCGCGGCCGTCGCATCGACATCTGGACCCCGAGCTCGCGTGAGGCTATGCGCTTTGGCAGGCGCACCGTCAAGCTCACGGTGCTGAGCTTCGGCGCCCGAAAACGCACTTCGCGCTCATAACCAAACCAACAATACAATTCCTTGTTCAGTAGACTTTGCGTGTTAAGATTCCGCGCAAATGTCTGCTGAACAACTTGTAGAAGTCCGCCGCGGCAGTATCACTGAGTCATGGCATCGCGGTCATGTGATCGCAATTGAGCCCGACGGCAATGTGGTGGCGCATTTGGGTGCGCCGCAGACCACGGTCACTTTTCTCCGTTCGTCAGCGAAACCCTTTCAAGCGTTGCCGCTGTTAACTTCCGGCGCTGCCGACAGGTTTGCTTTCACCGATCGGGAAGTCGCGATCGCCTGCGCCTCGCATAACGGCGAACCGATTCATACCGCGCTCGTGACGTCGATGCTCGAGAAGATCGGGCTCGGTCCCGAAGCGTTGAGGTGCGGGGTTCACGAGCCGTACGGCGCGGAGGCGGCGCGTGTGCTTCGCGAGCGTGGCGAAACGCCCAACGTGTTGCATAACAACTGTTCGGGTAAGCACGCCGGCATGCTGGCGCTCGCGCTTCATCTCGGCGCGCCGATCGAGACTTACAACCGGGCTGAAAATCCGGTGCAGCTCGCGGTGGGAAAAGCGGTGGCGCAGTTTACGGGCGTGCCGGTTGAAGACATGGCGGTTGCGGTTGATGGCTGCGCGGTTCCGGTGTTTGGGATGACGATCAAGACGATGGCGCTGGCGTACGCACGACTGGTCTCGCCGCCGCTGAGTTTTGACAATGCAACGCGCCGGGCGTGCGAGCGAATTGTGCATGTAATGAGTTCTTATCCGGAACTGATCGGCGGCACGTCAGACAGGCTCGACACCGAGATCATGCGTGCGGCGCCGGGGCGTTTGATTTCGAAGGTCGGCGCGGAAGGTGTTTACACTGCGGGCATCAAGCCATGCGAGGAGTGGCCGCGAGGTTTGGGCGTGGCGTTGAAGATCGAGGACGGCGACGACCGGCGCGCGCGGCCGACGGTGGTTGTCGAATCGTTGCGACAGCTCGGCGTATTGAAGGATGAGTCGCTGGAAGCGGTGGCGCGTTATGCGTTCTTTCCAGTGCTGAACCGGCCGGGCGACGTTGTCGGCGAGATCGTAGCGAAGTTTGAATTGAATCGGCCTTAGCTGGGAAACGAATGCAATGACGCCGGAATTACGCGCGCTGTTTCCAATCACGCAGCGCGCGGTTTATTTGAATCACGCCGCGGTCTCACCGCCGCCCACGCCAACCATCCAGGCAGTCGAAGCCCAACTCAGAGATGTTCACGAAAACGGCTCAGTGAATTTTCTAAGCTGGCTGGACGTGAAGGAACGTGCGCGCGGGCTGCTGGCGGGACTGTTGGGAGCGCGGCCGGAGCAGGTCGCGTTTGTTCGAAACACATCCGATGCGCTCTCGACGGTCGCGAACGGTCTGGCGTGGAAACCGGGTGACAACATCGTTACGTTCAGTCGCGAGTTTCCATCGAACATTTACCCCTGGCTACGGTTGCGAAACGCATTCGGCGTGGAAGTTCGCATGTGTGAAGAGCGGGAGGGAAGGATTGATTTACAAGAACTGGAAGGTCTGGTTGATCAAAAGACCAGAATAATTGCGATCAGCCACGTGCAGTTTGCGTCAGGGTTCCGAACAGACCTCGAACTTCTCGGACGCATCGCGCGACAGCACGACGCGTTGTTGGTCGTGGACGTGATTCAGTCGCTGGGTGTGATACCGATCGACGTTGGCGCTGAGTTGGTGGACGTTGCAGCCGGCGCTGGTCACAAGTGGTTATTGAGTCCTGAAGGCGTTGGTTACCTGTACCTCTCGGATCGCGCCCGCGAACGAATCCAGCCAACGCTCGTCGGCTGGGTCAGCGTGCCAAACCCCGAAGACTTTTCCAACTTCGAACAGGGCTGGAACAAGGGCGCGCTCGCTTGGGAAACGGGCACCGGACCGGCGGCGTTGATTCACGGCTTCAAAGCCAGTTTAGACTTGCTGCACGAATATAGTCCGGCGCGAATCTCTGTTTATCTCGAAGAGCTGACCGATCATCTGTGTGAGCGGTTGCGTACAAAGCCGTATCACATCGTCAGTTCACGCGAAGCGGGCGAAAAATCTCAGATCGTTTGTATTCGTCACACCGGTTCACTCTCAGCGATGGCGCTGTACGCGCGACTCAAACAACAAAACATCATCACTGCTCCAAGAGGTGATCGCCTTCGGATCGCCCCTCACCTCTACAACACGCCTGCCGAGATCGATCAACTCGTCGAAGCGTTACCCTAACCGAGCGATTATCGGTCGTTTGTACTGTAGGTGTTGTATTAAACGGGTACGACCCCATCGCTCAATTCGCTTAGTCGCGTATAGATTCTCACTCAAATCACTGCTTTCGGGCTTAACTGGCTGATGGCACGGACGTTGCCAATAGACGGAACAGAACAAGAAGGGTAGATAAGGGTAAATCGGGTCAGGCTCAGAAAACTGCGGTGAGTGGAGGCTTTGGGGGAGGCATCCTCTCACAGTTATAAAAAGCAAGTGTTGACTCTTTTGGGGGAACGGAGTAGCGCTTGTAACGCAGTAGAAGAGCAATAATAGCGGTGCTGCTGATTGTCGTCTTGACGGGGCTTGGGGGAGCCTCCCAAGAAAAATCAGCAGCCCGCATTTGTTTGTGCGTAACTATTTTTGTAGGTAATTATTTCCGGCGCTGCGAAAGGTCCGCTGACATTTCGTCGAGGTTCAAGCGCATCATCCCACCCGCATCCGAGTAAGCATTGAAATCCCTTTGCTGCGAGCGTCTGTAGCTAAAGAGCAGCGCGCCAACCAAACCACCTAATCCCAAACAAGCGATGAGCGCGTAGCCCGATGCTTTCAGGACTGTGACCAGCACGCCGAGAGTGGTGTTGATGTAACGTTGCTCAGCGCGCCGCAGGATGTTTGGGTTCTCGCCGAGCCATGAAACGACCTGTTCGTAGTGAACCTGATCGATGAGCTGTTTGGCTGTTTGGTCGTCAGGCGCGTTGAAGACGAAAACGGAATAGTTGCCGACGCGCTTGTAAGCGGTGGGTGCTGGTTGGCCCAGTTTCCAGAGCTCCTGAATGCGTGCATTGATGCGGCGGTCGTTTTCACTTGCGAGCTGTGGTGTATTGAATTCTACGATCAGGACTTGGCTGGGGCCGTACGATGCGAGCGCGGCGTCTGCGTTGCCGTCGCCCTTCACGGCAGTTAACACGGGATGTGGCAGAAGCCGCTCCAGCGTGTCGATGCTGTTGACATAGACGGCGGTTTTTTGCGCCTCGTCCGGGTTTGGCAGATGCTTGACCAACACGGGAATCTCGCCGTCGCCTTGTTCGAGCGGCTCGGCCAGCGACTGCGCCAAAGCAATCATGTTCGACGTGTTCGCAGCGGGTTTGAGGCTTTTGATTCTTACGAAGTGAACGCCTTTGAAAAACGCGAGCTCGTCGCCTGAGGCGTAACCCGCGACACCGGCGACGTCGGTTATGTCCACGGGCGTCCTGCCGCTACCCACTGTCGTTGCTGCGAGACTCAGGAGTTC
>DASUPR010000378.1:0-4423 GCA_036281015.1 Pyrinomonadaceae bacterium | reverse complement strand
TCGCTGAATTAACTGAAGCAACACTAACCGGTGATGACACACGCATTGTCACCGACGTGAGTCACGATTCACGCCGGACCGGCAAAGACGCTTTATTCGCCGCCGTGTCCGGCGCCTTGTTTGACGCACACAAGTTCGTGCCGCAGGTCATGGCCCAGGGCGCGGTTGGGGTGTTGTCTGAGCAGCCTGCGCCGCCTCATTTCAACGGCGTGTGGTTGCAAGTCACGAACATTCGCCGGGCGATGGCGCTCGCGGCGGCGGAAGTGCAAGGTCATCCCTCGCGTGAGCTGCAACTCGTCGGCATCACCGGTACGAACGGCAAGACGACCACCGCATACCTGATTGCTTCGATTCCCGAAGCGGCCGGCGAACCGGTGGCGATGACGGGAACGGTCGAATATCGCCTGGGCCAACAACGTTTCAAGGCCGATCGTACGACGCCGGAAGCGCCCGACATGCAGCGGCTATTGCGCCAGGCGGTGGAGATCGGTTGCCGCACGGCCGTGATGGAATGTTCATCGCAGGCGATGGATTTTCATCGTTGCGATGAGCTGGAGTACGCGGTCGCGGTCTTCACGAATCTCACCAGGGACCATCTCGATTACCACCAGACGATGGAAAACTACTGGTACGCGAAACAGCGGCTCTTCGATGGACGATTGGGCACGCGCCCGCGCAACTCGGTGATCAATGTCGACGATCCGTACGGCGTCGAGTTAGCCGACAAACTCGAGAACGAGGGGCTGAATGTGATTCGCTATGCCGTAAAGGCGCACGCGGATGTGACTGCACATGACGCCGAGTTCTCGTTGGAGGGGATGAAGTTTCAACTTCTGACTTCCGGAACCGAACGCGAGTTTCGCTCACCACTCGTCGGCGCGCCGCACATTTACAACACGCTGGCTGCGGTGGCGAGCGGGCTCGCGCTCGGCTACAGCCTCGACGTAATCACGGCGGCGTTGGAGAACTGCACAGGCGCGCCGGGGCGTTTCGAGCGCGTGCCGCACGACGGCGATTTTTCCGTCGTGGTCGATTATGCACACAGCGACGACGCGCTTTTGAACGTATTGCGCACCGCGCGCGAGGTCGTGAAGGGAAAGATCATCACGGTGTTTGGTTGTGGCGGCGATCGCGATCGATCGAAGCGCGCGCCGATGGGTGAAGCCGCGGGCAGTTTGAGCGACGTCGTGATCCTGACTTCCGACAATCCACGCACGGAAGATCCGGAACAGATCCTGTGCGACGCGGAAGAGGGAATTAAGAAAACTGGCAAACCGTATCGCAAGATCGCCGATCGCACCGAGGCGATCCACGAGGCGATCGCCGAAGCCCGCACCGGCGACCTCGTGCTGATCGCCGGCAAGGGTCACGAGGACTATCAGATCATCGGGCGCGAAGTGTTTCACTTCGACGACAAGGAAGTCGCCCGTGCTGCGTTGGCTGCAAAGAGTTAAATGCAAATCGGTGTTGTCGTGTTCATTCTTGTTGGAGTACTTCAAGGGTATGGCCCTCCAACAGGAATAACGAGGATAAAAATCGGACCAATCACGGAAAGCAGCGGCCTCGTCGCCTCACGCACACTGCCCGGCGCGTACTGGACGCACAACGACTCCGGCGGCGGCCCATTCATCTACGCCTTCAACACACGCGGTAACTCGCTCGCTGTCTTTCGCGTCACCGAAGCAAGCGCGCGCGACTGGGAAGACATCTCGATCGGACCGGGCCCGCAAGCAAACAAGCCGTACCTCTACATCGGCGACATCGGCGACAACAGCGGCGCACGCGCCGACATCGTCGTCTATCGCGTCCTCGAACCCGACCTCAAGTCTGCGAACAAAGGCTCAACCAAGGCGCGGCCACTCACGACTGCATCCGCCGAAGCGATCCGTCTCAAGTACCCGGACGGCAAGTACGACGCGGAAACCCTGCTCGTGCATCCCGCAACCGGCAATCTCTACATCCTGACGAAAGCCCTGTTCGCAAACCCGGTCGTCTACGAAGCCACTGCGCCGCTAACACCCGGCAAAACAATCACGATGAAGCGCCTCGGTGAGGTTCGTATTCCGAGTATCCTCGGCGGCGCAATCACCGGCGGCAGCGTCTCGCCCGACGGCCGCAGAGTCGCGCTCTGCGACTACTTCTCAGGCTACGAACTTGTCCTTCCTGCACGCAGCAAAAACTTCAACGACATTTGGAAAGAGAAGATGACGGGCTTCGATCTCGGCAAGCGCAAGCAAGGTGAGGCGATCGCCTACCGTCTCGACGGCAACGCACTGCTCGCGACCAGCGAAGGAAGAGAATTTGATCTGATTCAGGTCGAACGGCGTCGATCCAACAGGTAGTAAACCGGCAATCCCAACAAGATCAGGAACAATCCGATCGCGGATTTACGTGGTGAGTCATGGATCGTCTGCACGATGAGCCAACCCGATACCGCCATGAAGATTAGCGGTACAACCGGATAACCCCATGTGCGATACGTGCGCTCGGCGTCGGGCAGGCGCCGGCGAAAGATGAACACCGCTCCGGTCACCAGCACGTAGAACAACGTCAACGCGAAGATGGCGTAATCTGTAATCGTGTCGTACGCAGCCGAAAAGGTGAGGACGGTAACACACGCCAAACTTCCCTGGAACAGGAGCGCCCTGATCGGCACGTGTGTGAGCGGAGAGACGTGCGACAAAGCTCTCGGCGCGAGCCCGTCTTTGGCCAACGCATACGGAACGCGCGCGGTAGCCAGCAACGAGGCGTGAAGCGCGCCGAACGAGGACGTCATCATCGCCGCAGCCATCAACGTCACGGCGCCGGCGCCGAGCAATCTCCTCACGACTTCCGCCGCGACTGACGACGATCCTGGCACGTCGGCGATCTGCGTTGGCGTGAGCACGTGGTAGTAGCTCACGTTCACGAACAGGTAAAGCCCCATCACGAGAAAGCCGCCGCCAATCAACGCGAGCGGGAGATTGCGTCCGGGGTTCTTAACTTCGCCGGCGAGGAAGGTGATGTTGTTCCAACCGTCGTACGCCCACAACGCGCCGATCATCGCAGCCGCCAGTCCTGCCACTCCGCCACTTGTGATCGCGACGCCTTCGCAAGCACCCTGGCTCGTCATCGCGAGGTTGCCCCAATTGCCGTCGCTGTAAAAGAACGCGCCAAAACCAATGCCGACGAGCAGCAGGACCTTCATTCCCGTGAGCACGCTCGCAACTCCGCCACTCACGCGCACGGCCGCGCAGTTGATCGCCGTAGTAACGACGATGGCGCTCAACGCCACGATCTCTAAGCGGCCGAACGAAAGCTGATGCCCGCCCGGAAGCGTGTATTCAAAGTAGCTGTGTTTGAGCACGCCGCTGACCAGATCGTTAAGAAAGATCGCAAACCCGACCGCCAGCGCCGCCGCGGAAGCGGTACGCGCGATCAGAAATTGCGTCCAGCCATAGATGAAACCCATCGGACGCCCGTAAGCGTCGCGCATGATTCCATACTCACCCGCCGCGCGCGGCATCATCGCCAGCAGTTCCGCATAAGTAAGCGCGCCTGCAAGTGAAAGCAATCCGGCAAACACCCAGACCATGAGCGCTTTGCTCGGACTGCCGACGTTGCACGTGACCACGCGTGCTTTTAGAAATACGCCGGTGCCGATGATATTGGCGACGTTGACGGAGATGGCCGCGATCAGTCCGAGACCGCGGACGAGTTGCGTGTGCTCAGTTTGCATTTAGTAGCCGGTGTCGTTGGCGATTAGGTCTTCGTAGGTGTCGCGTCTTCTGATCAAATCCGGTTTGCCGTCGCGGCGAATCAGGATCGCCGCAGGCAGTGGCCGGCCGTTGTAGTGAAACATTTGGGCCAGCGAATACGCGCCGCAATTCAGTAACGCCAGCACCTCGCCGGGAACGACTCCTTCGGGAAGTTTGCGATAGTCCGGCAGACGTCCTTCGCGCTCGATGTCGAAGTAGACGTCGCCCGAGTCGCAGAGTGGACCAGCAACTTTGTAATCGCGCCCGTACGGCGCGTCGGCTCGCGACGCTGAAATCAAGTGGTAGTACCACTTGTAATTGTTCATCGAGAGCATGATGTTGTAACCCGCGTCGGTGAGCAGCCAGACGTCGCCGGTTTCAGGGCGCGTCTTGATGTTGCGCACCGTCGTGAGCACAAGGCCCGCGTCGGCGATGACGCTGCGCCCGGGTTCCAGCAGGATCGTCACCTGGTCCAAAAGATGTTCCGCGTTCGCCGCGCGTGCTGATTCGCGCGCTACGCGCAGTGCTTCAGTGAGCACGGCCGCGGGCTCGAGCTCGGCGCCGAGCATGTCGCGCTCGTGTTCGGGAAGATCGTCGGCTTGCGAACGGTCGCGCAGATAGTTCACGGGAATGCCGCCGCCGAGATTGATGTGTTCGAGCGTGTGACCGGTCTCGTTATGAATCGT
>DASUPR010000377.1:0-13727 GCA_036281015.1 Pyrinomonadaceae bacterium | reverse complement strand
TTCGCTCTATCAAAACCAAATCGGCGGCGGAATAGCGAACGCAGCGATCCTGTCGGGCAAGGAAATGTCCTTCAACAACTACGTTGACGCCGACGCCGCGTGGCAACTCGTCTGCGACTTCCGCGACACCGCCTGCGCGATCATCAAACACACAAATCCCGCCGGCGTCGGACTGAGCGAATCTCCCGGCGACGCGTATCGAAAGGCGTTAGCCACCGATCCTGTATCAGCCTTCGGCGGCATCGTCGCTTTCAACCGCAGCGTCGACTCAGCAGCCGCTCAGGAAGTGACAAAGATTTTTACCGAGGTCGTGATCGCGCCAGATTACGACGCCGCCGCACTCGAACTGCTGCAAACCAAAAAGAACCTGCGCGTCATCCGCATGAGCTCAGTCGAACGAAACAACGAACTCGAGCTCCGGCAAATTTCCGGCGGCATGCTGGTCCAAACTAAAGACGTTCACGAACTGCGCAAAGAGGATCTGAAGGTCGTCACAGAACGGCAACCAACCGACGAAGAAATTCGCGCTCTACTCTTTGCCTGGACCGTCTGCAAACACACGAAGTCAAACGCCATCGTCTACACGCGCGCCGATCAAACCGTCGGCGTCGGCGCCGGACAGATGTCACGCGTTGACTCCGTGAAGATCGGCGCGATGCGCGCGCAAATACCAGTCGCGGGCTCAGTGCTCGCCTCGGACGCTTTCTTCCCCTTTCGCGACGGTCTCGACGAGGCCGCGCGCCACGGCATCACGGCTGTCATCCAACCAGGCGGCTCGGTGCGCGACGACGAGGTTATCGCCGCCGCCAACGAGCACGGTCTCGCGATGGTCTTTACAGGTGTGAGGCATTTCAAACACTGATATTATGATTGTCGATTTTCGATTGCCGATTGCCGATTTCCTGGCTTTCGTGTATCGCTCTTACAATCAACAATCGGAAATCGGAAATCGGAAATAACATTATGGCTGACAACGAAAACTCAATCCGCTGCCGTTACTGCGGTCAACGCAATCAAATCCGTCCCGACTCAGGAGACGCACGTTGCGGGCGCTGCCGTTTGCTTTTGTCTGACGCGCCACACAAGAAATTCGCGCATCTCGACAAGGATCAATACATCCATCCCGCGGATCGCCGCGCGCTCGCCGCGCTGCGGCAAATACCCGGGATCGACACAGCACTCAAGAAACTTCTCGCCGTCACCGGCGAGTCAGCCATCCGCGTCATCTTCACTGCCAGCGCCGTGAAGGTCACGCCGACGCAGTGTCCCGATCTCTACGCGAAGTTGCAGATCGCCTGCACGACATTGGGCGTCGATATGCCGGAGTTGTTCGTGCAACAAAACCCGGTCGTGAATGCGTTCACGGGCGGCGTCGAACGTCCGGTGATCGTTTTGTATTCGCAGCTCATCGAGCGTTTGAGCGACGAGGAAACGCTGGCAGTCATCGCACACGAAGTCGGGCACATTCACGCCGAGCACGTTCTTTACTTAACCGCGGCGCGTTTGATCGAGTTTCTCGCGAAGAGCGCCGTGCTCGCGTCGCCGTTGACGTTCATCGTGAAAGAAGTCCTGACGATGAGCATGCGCGCCGCACTGCTCGCATGGGCCAGACGCGCCGAGCTCTCCTGCGATCGCGCAGCACTACTCGTCACGCAGGACGCAAACATCATCGGCCGCACGATGATGAAACTCAGCGGCGGCACCTTTGCTTCGCGCGTCGACTACGATCAGTTTCTCGCGCAGGCACGCGACTTCCAGAAGAACTACGACGAGAAAGCCCTCGATCGCTTCTGGGCCGACGTGATCACCTCCGGCTTGAGCCATCCCTTCCCGGTATGGCGCGTTTCGGAAATCTTGCAGTGGGTCGAAAGTGGTGAATACAAAGCTCTCATGACTTCACCTGAAAGCGCAGCCGCTTAAGCTGCAAACAGACAACTTCATGCTTCAAAACAAAACCGGAATCATCTTCGGCGTTGCCAACAAGCGCTCCATCGCGTGGGCCACTGCCCAGGCAATGCACGAAGCGGGCGCGAGGCTCGCTTTCACTTATCAGGGCGAGCGGTTGAAGGAGAACGTCGAAGGTTTGACGAACGAGTCGATGCCCGGCTCGTTGCTGCTCTCGTGCGATGTGACGAAACAGGACGAAGTCGAGGAAACATTTCGCCGCGTCGGCGAGGAGTTTGGACGGCTCGACTTCCTGATTCACAGCATCGCCTTCGCGCCGCGCGAGGCACTCGGCGGTGAGTATCTCGACACCAGCCGCGAAGCGTTTCTGACCGCACTGGAGATCAGTGCTTACTCGCTCGCACAACTTTCGCGCGCCGCCGTGCCGTTGATGACCGAAGGCGGCAGTATCGTCACGATGTCTTATTACGGCGCGGAGAAGGTCGTGGCGGGTTACAACGTGATGGGTGTCGCGAAAGCAGCGCTCGAAGCCAGCACGCGTTATCTCGCGAAGGATCTCGGACCACGCAACATTCGCATCAACGCCATCAGCGCCGGCCCGATTCAAACGTTGTCAGCGCGCGGCGTCTCCGACTTCAGTTCAATGCTCAAACACCACGCCGAACGCGCGCCGCTCGGGCGCAACGTCGAACCGCGTGAAGTGGGAAACACAGCTGTCTTTCTTTGTAGCTCGATGGCGTCGGGAATCACCGGCGAAGTGATTTACGTCGACTGCGGCTACAACATCATGGGTATCTAAGGCGGGCATGGAAGAGGAGCAGAAAGAAATCAGCCGGCCGCCCGGATCGACGCAGGACGAGCAACTACTCGAGAGCCCGCGGCCCGATGAGTTTACGCACACCGATACATGGCGTGTGTTTCGCATCATGGGCGAGTTTGTCGAAGGCTTCGACGAGCTCGCGACGCTCACTCGCGGCGTTTCAATCTTCGGTTCGGCACGTTCCACGCCGGACGATCCTGATTACCAGGCGGCAATGGAAACCGCAGCACTGTTAGCTGCTGAAGGTTTCGCCGTCATCACCGGCGGTGGACCAGGGATCATGGAAGCCGCCAACCGCGGCGCGTTCGAAGCGGGCGGTCTTTCGATCGGCTGCAACATCGAACTGCCGTTCGAGCAGCGTCCCAACGCCTACCAGACGCGCAGTCTGAAGTTCAAATACTTCTTCGTGCGCAAGATGATGTTTGTGAAGTACAGCCTCGGATTCATCATCTTTCCCGGCGGCTTCGGCACGTTTGACGAGCTCTTCGAAGCGCTCACGCTGATCCAGACGAGAAAAATTCGCAACTTTCCGGTCGTGTTGTTTGGGACTCAATACTGGAATGGATTACTCGAGTGGTTCAAGCAGAGCGTGCTGCCGGGCGGAAAGATTTCAGATTTAGATCTCAACTTGTTTTATGTGACTGACTCACCGCAGGAAGCGATCGAGATTATGAATCGCAGTCAGAGCTCACTCGCCGAGTTGGACGGACATTTTTCCGACGACATTCGCATTCCCAGCTAAGGATTCAGGCTGTCGAAGAGCCAGGCGAGGTAGGGACTTGAGCCGGCGATCATCGGCACCGCGACGATCTCGGGCGTTTCGTAACTGTGCAGCGCGCGAACTTCTCTTTCCAGCTCCGCAAACTTAGCCGTCGTCGTCTTGGCGATTAACAGAGTCTCACTCTGGCGTTCGATCTTTCCTTCCCACCGATAGACCGATTCCATTTCAGGCAGGATCTGCACGCACGCGGCGAGGTGCGCGCCGACGAGCATATCGGCGAGGCGCGTCGCTTCTTCACCGCTCGCCGCGGTCATGAAAACTACAATTGCTTCTTCGTCCGGCATTGCTATCTATCTTCAAGGTGCTCTTCTTCATCTTCTTCTTCGATTGAGCCGCCGGTGAGCGGCGACGTGTCGCCGCCGAAGAATGCGTTGTACATCTCCGCCGCACGGTCCGCGTCGCGCTCGTCAACGAAGATCTCCGCGCCTTCGGCCGTTGCCGAGAGCAACGGTGAAAACGCGTCGGCGCCGCCGGACTTGATCACCGAACGGATGCCGTTCTTCTGAAAGATGTCGTTGACCATCTCCGCTTCGGCCGGCGATCCGAGTTTGTACAGCGAAACGAAGCGCGCCTCGCTGTTGTCGTGCACGGTGTTCTCGGGCGTGAGCCGCTCGACTAACGCCGAGCCGTCGTCAGGACAGCGAGTGATACCTTCTTCGTATTCTGATTCACACGTAGGGCAAAACATTCGGCGACTCTCCTCAGCTTTTGTGTTCCGCTTTGCCTGCTCCGCTGCGGCAAAGCTTAGGCTCTTGCCACGAACGGTATCTCATCAAAATGTGTCATTCGTTTGAAGGCGCGAAAACGATCGTTAATCTCGTCGTGCGTGAGACGGCGCACGCGTTGGGTGCCAAACTCCTCGACGTTGAACGACGCCATCACCGAACCGAAGATCATCGCGCGGCGCATAGCATCTTCGTCCAAACGTTCCTGGCTCGAAAGATAGCCCATGAAACCGCCGGCGAACGTGTCGCCCGCGCCGGTTGGATCGAATACCGCTTCCAATGGATATGCAGGGATAGCGAAGTAACTGTCGGGCGTGAACAACGCCGCGCCGTACTCGCCGCGTTTGATGATCAGCGCTTTTGGACCCCAGCTCAGGATCTCGCGCGCGGCTTTGATGAGATTGGGAATGCCGGTGAGCTGGCGAGCCTCGGCGTCGTTGATGATCACGACGTCGACGACTCTGATCGTTTTTATCAACGAGTCGCGCGTGTGCTCGATCCACAGGTTCATCGTGTCGAGCGCGACGAGTTCTGCGCCGGGCATCTGCTCGCGCACGCCGCGCTGCAGATCGGGTTGGATGTTGCCGAGAAACAATAGCCGCGACTGTTTCGACTCTTCCGAAAGCTTTGGCTGAAACTCCGCGAAGACGTTCAGGTCGGTGAAGAGCGTGTGCGCGACGTTCAAGTCGTAATCGTAACGCCCGCCCCAGCGAAACGTCTTGCCGTCCTCGATGCGTTCGAGATCGCGAATGTTGACGCGGCGTTCTTCAAAGATGTCGTAGTCAGTGAAATCGCCACCGACGACACCGACGATACTGACGTCGGTGAAGAAGCTGGCGGAGATAGAGAAGTGCGAGGCAGAACCTCCGAGCATCTTCTCGCACTTGCCGAAAGGAGTTTCAACTACGTCGTAGGCTACGGAACCGACAACTAAAAGGGACATAGGTTGTGTCTGAACAAACCACCAACTTCGTTGGTGGGATTATCCTCCTGGTTTCGTTCTGAACTAGGTTACGTCTGAACAAACCACCAACTCCGTTGGTGGGATTAGGTACTACGGTTTGATTTCGAGAGAACGCTCGCGCAAGGTTTCGCGCGCTTGTTTTGCATAAGAACCGTCCGGGTAGTCTTTGATTAGCTTGCTCAGGTAATCGAGGCCCATCTCGCGAAACTGCTCGGAAGTCAGCGTGCGTTTTTCGCCGCCGTCGAAGGTCACGTATTGGTCCGGACGCTGCTTACCTTTGTTTTCTGACAGCCACAAGCTGCTCTGACCAGCCATCAGCAACACTTCTTCGATCTTCGAAAAGGTCGGGTTGCCGGCGATGATCTCTTCACAGCGCTTCAACGCAGCGACATAAGCCTTTTTCAACTTGAAGTAATTCTTCGCGACCTCAAGATTGTGCAACGAATCTCTCTCCAAATCCGGATCGCGCAACGTCGACTGGTCTGGTCCACTGCGCACGCCCTGCGCGTTCGCCACCGGGGCGGCAACAAAAAGCGTTGCCGCGATTAGGAGAATGAAAAAACCAATTTTCATGATGTCACTCCTCACAAAAACTTTAGCGCTGGTACTTTTTGATGATCGCTTCAAGTTTCTTTGCTGTCTCTGCGGGCCAGTGATCGGGCTGGGTAAAGATCGCGTGCGCCAACGCCGAACCGCACTTGCAGTTACGCTCGCTGTCTTTCAGACGATGAACCGCTTCGCGGAGAATTATCTGTGCGTTGCGCACATTCTTGTTCAAATACTCAACCACGGTCTCGATACTCACCGCATCGTGCCCGGGATGCCAGCAGTCGTAATCCGTCACCAGCGCGAGCGTCGCGTAGCAAATCTCGGCTTCACGCGCGAGTTTTGCTTCCTGCAAGTTCGTCATGCCGATGATGTCCATGCCCCACGAGCGATAGACCTCAGACTCGGCAACAGTCGAAAACGCCGGCCCTTCCATGCACAAATACGTGCCGCCACGATGCGTCTTCACATCGGCAACACCACACGACGCCTGCAACAAGTCGCCCAAATCCGCGCAAACCGGATGCGCGAAAGAAATGTGCGCGACAATTCCCTCACCAAAAAACGTCGACTCGCGAACACGCCCGCGAGTGCGATCGAAAAACTGGTCCGGGATCACCATGTCCAGCGGGGCATACTGCTCCTGCAACGATCCAACCGCCGAAGCCGAAAGAATCCGTTCCACGCCCAACAACTTCATCGCGTAGATATTCGCGCGATACGGAACTTCAGTCGGCGTGTAACGATGGCCCACTCCATGACGCGGCAAAAACGCGACGCGCTCACCTTCAAGAGTCCCGATCACAAAAGCATCCGAAGGATCTCCGAAAGGCGTGGGAACTCTGACCTCTTCAACGCCCGTCAACTCCGGCATCTGATACAGACCACTGCCGCCAATGATGCCAAAGCGCACTCGTGGAAGATTACTCATGAATCCCGGTTTTCCTCCGCACGAAAAGGAACCGCAATCAATTCCTTCTCGCCTTCCTGTAATCGACAAACCGGCTCAAACGGATCGTGGTAGAACAAACAGAGCCAGTTGTTACGCGCCGCCTCCGGCAACAAGCGCTTCTTCGCTTCCAACGTCTCCACCGGATAAAGGTCGTAACCCATGATCCACGGCAACCGCAGATGCGCGCGCGTCGGCACGAGATCGGCAAAGCCGAACATCGTCGTGCCTTCACGTTCCAAACGCCAGCACTGCATCGAGCGATTGTGCCCGGCGACGGTTTCCATCGTGAGGCCCGGCACTACTTCGTAGGTCTCTTCCTTTGGCTCGAGTTGTCCCGAAGCAACGAGCGGCCGCCAGTTGTCGGGCAAATAACTCGCGCGATCGCGTTCGGTCGGACGTTCGGCATGTTCGAACTCGGCACGCGAAACGAAGTAACGAGCGTTTGGGAACGTCGCGACAGCCTTACCATCCGAATCCAGCCGCGTGTTTCCTCCGGCGTGATCGAAGTGCAGGTGCGTGTTGACGACGATCGTCACTTCCTCCGCTGCAACACCAGTCTGCTCGAACAACGTCTCCGCAAGCGTCCGCGCGCGATCGATGCCGTACATCGCCGACAACTTCGCGGGCCACTTGTCGCCGATACCGGTCTCGATCAGCACCTTTTCAGACCCGGCCGAGACGAACACACAGTTCATGTTCAGCCGAATACGATTCTCGTCATCCGCGGGGAAAACCTGTGACCAAAGTTTACGAGGGACCACGCCAAACATGGCCCCTCCATCAAGACGGAATTCCGTGTCCTGAATTACCTGAACAGAGTATTCGCCAACTTGAATGGCGATCATTAGTTCGACTTGGTCGGCTTCTTAGGCGCTGGTGTCGCCTTAGTCGCCGGCTTCGACGGCTCGGGCGCCGGCGCAGGCGCTTGTTCGCCACTCGGAGGCGCACCAAAGCCCGGAGGCATTCCCTGCATCGGCTGCTGCTCAGGCGGCTTCACGGTGTAGTTGTCAGCCACCTTCACCTGAGAGCGAGCTTCAATCTCTTCGAGCACTTTCTTCTGCTTCTCTTGTGAAACGGCAGCCTTCGCCTTTTCGCGTCCGGTCTGTGGTGGACCACCAAAAGGATTGGCGTTTGCCTCGCTGAACAGGATGTGGCGCGCGTGGACCATCTCTTCCGGCTTGCCGTCCTTGGTCTCAGTCTTTTTCTCTTCGACCTTGATGATGTGGAAACCAAACTGGCTTTGCACCACGTCGCTGATCTCGCCCGGCTTCAACGCAAACGCGGCCTTCTCAAACTCCGGCACCATCTGGCCGCGGCCAAACCAACCCAGGTCGCCGCCTTTCTCTTTGCTGCCGTCCGTTGAAAACTCCTGCGCGAGTTTGGCGAAGTCTTCACCGGCGCGCAGACGCTTCAAAACCGCGTCCGCTTGCTCGCGCTGTTTCTTGTCAGTGTCCATCTCCGGATGGCTCGCCAGGTACGCGTCGACTTCCGCGTCGGTCGCGGTCATCTTGTCTTTCAACTTGTCTTCGGCGTACTTGATCGCGATCACGCGCGAAGTCTGCAACAACACCTGCAGCCTGACCGCGGGCTTCTTATCCATTCCCTGTTCGATGGCTTTCTTCTCGGCGAGATAAACCCGGCCCAAGCGCTGCTTGAGCTGCGCCATCTGGTCCTCGGGGATTTGCTGCGCGGCAAACTGCGGATCGCTCTTTCTCGCATCGTCGAGAAGCTGCTCGAACTTTTGCTGGTTGCCGGGCTGCTTGAAGAACTCGTCCACTTCCTGATCGGTGAAGTTGGGCCCGGCTTCGCCCTGCTCCTTGAAGTAGTTCTGCGCGATGATGCTCGTCTTTTGGAATTCGATTTGGCGCTTCATCTCCGGCGTCTTGTCGATGCCGTGCGCCTGCGCCTCTTCGGCAACCGCCAGCAGTTGCTTCAGGTCTTTCGCAAAATCCTTGCGGGTCTTTTCATCGGTCGCGAGCTGCGCGCGAAACTGTGGCGATTGCAGTTCGCCGATCACGGCCATGTCTTCCGCCGTTAACTCAACTGGTCCAACCTTCCGCGCCTTGACTTGCCAGAAGATCAAACCGGCAGAAAAAATCAGTGCAATAGCGGCTGCAATGAGAGCCTTTCGTGTAGAAGTCAAAACTAATATCCTTTCCTGACTATTGATGCTGCACTAGCTCGAGCAGCACGCCATTCGTAGACGACGGGTGAATAAAAGCGACTAAACAACCGCGCGCTCCGACGCGTGGGGTCTCGTCGATCAACCGTGCGCCTTTCTTCTTCAACTCCGCGAGCGATGCATTGATGTCGCGAACTTCAATTGCGATGTGATGTATCCCAGGCCCCCGTTTTGCTAAAAACTTTCCGACCGCCGATTCCGCACTCAGCGGCTCGAGCAGTTCGACATGACTTTCGCCGACCGGCAGCATGCAAACGCGAACGCCCTGCTCCGTCACCTCTTCCGTAGCTTCCGGTGTGAAGCCCAACGCGTCGCGCCAGATCGCCAGACCTTCGTCAATGGTGGGCGTGGCGATGCCGATATGGTCGACTTTCATCTAGTTCTTCAGTAGTTCCTCAACCGCAGAATAAGGGTCTCGCCGCCGGGTTGCAACTTCATCCGCGAGCTGTTCAAGCATAGCAACCGACGCTTCTGATGCCAAAACCCGCGCCAGGAGTCGCTCGCGCAATAATTCGACAATGCGCCAGCGCGCGATGGCGCGGCGGCGGGCACTGCTTTCGGCGACGCTCAACTGGGTTTGCCGGAATTTATCGATTGCCGCGGCTAACAAATCCAGGCCCTGGTTTTCCGTCGCCACGGTCTTCACGATCGGCGGCTCCCAGCCGTCCTGCCGCGACGTCAGCGACAACAGCGCTTCAAGCTCCTTTTCGGTCGCGTAAACGCCGTCGCGATCGGCTTTATTGATCACGAAGATATCGCCGATCTCCATGATCCCGGCCTTGATCGCCTGGATGTCGTCGCCCATGCCGGGCACCAAAACCACGATCGAAACGTCTGCCGCCTTAACGATCTCGACCTCGTCCTGGCCGACGCCTACAGTCTCGACGATTACTTTCGCGTAACCCGCGGCATCGAGAATCGCGACCGCGTCCACCGTCGCGCGCGCAAGACCGCCGAGATTGCCCCGCGTCGCCATCGAACGAATGAAGACGCCTTCGTCGAGACCGAGCGTCTGCATTCGGATGCGATCTCCGAGAATTGCGCCGCCTGAGAACGGGCTTGAAGGATCTACCGCGACGATACCGACGCGTTCGCCGCGTTGGCGGTAAAGCAACGCCAGTTTGTCGACCAGGGACGACTTCCCTGCGCCCGGAGCGCCCGTGATGCCGATGACCAACGCGCCGCGCGAGAGTTGGTAAATCTCCTTCATCAACGCCGCCGCGCCCGCGGAGCCGTCCTCGATCTTTGAGATCGCGCGCGCAACCGCAGCCGGATCGCCATTGCCGACTCGCTCGCTCAGGCTGTTAGTTGCTGCCGGCATTACTCAAATCAAACGTGTTTCAACAGCTCGCGAGCGATGATGATTCTTTGGATTTCAGAGGTTCCCTCGCCGATCGTGCAGAGCTTCGAGTCGCGCCAGTATTTCTCGGGCGGATAGTCTTTCGTGTAGCCGTAACCGCCGTGAATCTGAATCGCTTCTTCACATACCGCAACGCTCATCTCGGAAGCAAACAACTTCGCCATCGACGACTCTTTCGTCGTTTTCTTGCGGTTGTCTTTCATCCACGCAGCGCGATACATCAGGAGGCGCGCGGCGTCGATCTGCGTTGCCATGTCAGCAAGCTTGAACTGAATCGCCTGAAACTCCGAGATCGGTTTACCAAACTGCTGCCTCTCCTGCGCGTAACGAAGGGCTGATTCGTAGGCGCCCTGCGCGATGCCCACCGCGAGCGCCGCGATCGAGATGCGGCCGCCGTCGAGGATCTCCATTGCGTTAACGAAACCCATGCCTGCCTCGCCAAGCAGTTGTCCATCGGGCACAAAGCAATCTTCAAAGACGACGCTCGCCGTTTCAGACGCGCGCAATCCGAGTTTGTTCTACTTATTCGACGGCGAAAAACCCTGCATGCCTTTTTCGAAGATGAACGCGGAGATGCCTTTGCTGCGTTTCGCTTTGTCGGTGACGGCCATGGCGACGCACGTGTCGGCGTGAATCGCGTGCGTGATGAAGTTTTTCGAACCGTTCACCATCCAACCGCCGTCACTCGGTACGGCTGTCGATTTGGTTCCCGAAGCGTCAGAGCCCGCACTTGGCTCAGTCAGTCCCCACGCGCCGAGATGCTGGCCACTCGCGAGCGGCACCAGATACTTTTGCCTTTGTTCTTCCGTGCCGAAATGATAGATGTGATTCGAACAGAGTGAATTGTGCGCCGCGACCGAGATGCCCACCGAGCCATCGACGCGCGAAAGCTCTTCGATGATCGTCGCGTACTCGACATAGCCCATTCCCGCGCCGCCGTACTCCTCCGGAAAGATCACGCCCATCAATCCGAGCTCGGCCAGCTTCGGCTTCAACTCGATCGGAAAGTGCTGGCTTTCGTCCCATTCCATCACGTGAGGCGCAATCTCTGACTCCGCAAACTCGCGGACGCTCGACTTCACCTGTTGTTGTTCTTCGGTTAATTCAAAATGCATAGCCGTTATGTCCGCTTTCCCTTTTCGGGCGAATTAATCACCCGCGACTTCATCAAACGCTTTGCTTCCGCAGGCGATAGAAAACGCCAGTGAGCCGGTTTCAAATGCTCATCAGTCAGAAAACCGATGCGCACACGTCTCAACTTCAACACAGAATGACCGATCAACTCAAACATCCGCCGCACTTGTTGATTGCGTCCCTGGTGCAGATGCACTTCGTACCACGCGTTGGTGTGCGTCTCGCTGAGCTTCGTGATCTTCGCCGGCGCCGTGCGCGTGCCGTCTTCGAGCGTCACGCCTTTGCGCAATCGTTGAATCGCGGCATCGGGAGGAACGCCTTTAACTTTAACCTCGTAGACCTTCTCGACGCGATTGCGAGCGGCAGTGATGTAGTTCGTAAAATCGCCGTCGTTGGTCAGCAGCAACAAGCCTTCCGTGTTGAAATCAAGACGCCCAACCGGATGCAGGCGTCCCAGGTTTGGAGGCAGCAACTCGGTCACGAGCGGCCGTCCTTCCGGGTCCGACACACTCGACAGATAACCGCGTGGTTTGTTGAGCAGAACGTAAATTTTGTCGCGCGCTTTGAGTTGAGGATTTATGAGCTTGCCGTTTACTTTGATGTGATCGCGTTCGGGATCGGCCTTCGTGCCAAGCTCTTTAACGACTTCCCCGTTAACCGTCACCCGGCCCGCGGTGATGAGTTCTTCCGCATGCCGGCGCGAGGCAATGCCTGCCGTGGCTATAAGTTTTTGAAGCCGTTGTTCCACAGTTCATTATGACCCGCCGCCGCTCAGGTCGTGAAAGTCTTCGACGCTCGGCAACTCCGACAAATCTTTCAAACCAAACTGCAGCAGAAACTCTTTCGACGTTCCATACATCATCGGCCGCCCGACTGTTTCCTTGCGCCCTTTGGCGACAATCAACTTCTTGTCGAGCAGCGTTTTGATCGCGGAGGGCGATTGCACGCCGCGTATTTCAAGAATCTCCGGGACGGTAATGGGTTGCCTGTAAGCGATCACGGCGAGTGTTTCGAGCGACGCGATCGATAGCTTCGCGCTCGGCCTGGTTTTCAGAAAGGCGCGCACATGTTCGTGATACTCGGGGCGCGTCGCAAACTGCCAGCCGCCGGCAACTTCACGTAACTGCAATCCGCTCTGGCGCGCGTTGAACTCCTGGGCGAGTGCCGCAATCGCTTCGCTGATCGCTTCCTTGTCTTCCTTCAGCACGTCGGCGATGGTTTTGACGCTGAGTGGTTCGTCGGAAACAAAGATCAGCGCTTCGATGACGGCGGCACGTTCGGCCTGGCTCTGCGGCGCGGAGAGCGGCGTGTCGTCGACTTCCGCACCGGTTGCGGACGCGGCGATAGCAGTCGCTTCGACTTCCGCGACCATCGCTTCGAGTTCGCGGCTCGCCTCTTCGTTCAGCGCAGCTTCATCCACGCTTTCAATCGCTTCTAAATCCTTATTCTCTTCTGTCATGAATTAGCTAGCCGCTCGGGCAATGATGTCTCCAAAAGTCTCTCGCTGAAACAGTTTCACTTCAGTGGTCCTTACTAACTCCAACACAGAAAGAAAAGCCAGCACAAGCTCTCGACGCGATTTGGCGCGCTCGAAAAACACCCGCAGGTTGAGCTCGCCGGATGACATCACCATGTTGCGCAAACGCTCGAGCATCTCGGCCATCGTGATCTCTTCCCGCTCGATCTCGAGCAGCTTCTCTTCTTTGTGCCGCGCGAGAATGTCCTGAAACACTTTGAGCAGATCAAACAAGCCGACTGCGACTTCCGGATTGTTCTTGTCCGTTTCGAGTTCCGCACGCTTGAACACTGCCTGCTCGACCGTCGCCCGCGACCACAACATATTCGCCGCCGCTTTGTACTTCTGATACTCGAGCAGTTGGTTCACAAGGTCCGCGCGCGGATCTTCTTCCTCTTCAGCCGCCGCCTGCGGATCGCGCGGCAACAGCATCTTCGTCTTCAACTCGATCAGCGTCGCCGCCATCACTAAAAAATCGCCGGCGACGGCGATGTCCAACTCCTGCATCACCCGCAGGTAGCGAAGATACTCATCTGTGATGCGCGCGACGGGAATGTCGTAAATGCTGACGTGCTCCTGTCGAATCAGATGCAACAGCAGATCGAGTGGTCCTTCAAACTCGCCGAGCAGGATCTTGAGATCGTCCGTGACATCGTCGGAGACGATCTGCGGCATCGCGCCCGCGACGTTCAATTGCGCCGCGTTTTCATCGCGCGTCTCCAACACAGTTTCCGGACTGTCTTCGTTCATCGTGTTATCGGCGGCCGGCGCCTGTCAGGCCGGTGCGCTCGTAAACATGTTCCAGCGTGACTCGCGAGATCTGTCGCGCTTTCTCACGGCCG
>DASUPR010000376.1:0-5271 GCA_036281015.1 Pyrinomonadaceae bacterium | reverse complement strand
TGCTGATCTTCTCAGGTGGGCAGGGCGCGATCACGCAACGGCTCTGGAACGAACCCGAAGCGGAACGTTTCGCGCGCATCGCGATGCGCATGCACGTCCCGCACGATGCGATCCTGATCGAGTCGAAGTCGACTAACACCGGCGAGAATGTTCAGTTCACGCGGAAGTTACTCGGCGAACGCGGCATCGATCCGGAGAAGTTTATCGTCGTGCAAAAGCCGTACATGGAGAGGCGCAGTTATGCGACGTTTCTCCGCTACTGGCCCGAGAAACAGGTCGTGGTGACTTCGCCGCAGGCGTCGTTTGCAGACTACCTCGCTGAGTACACGCATAATTCGCTAACGCCCGCCGACGTGGTCGGTATCATGTGCGGCGATCTGCAACGGATAAGGTTTTATCCGGAGCTCGGTTATCAGATCGCGCAGGAGATTCCCGACGACGTTTGGCACGCGTTCGAGCAGTTGGTTCAGGCTGGTTACGACAAATATTTGATACGAGAAAAGGAAACACAGAAATGTTGAAGAAAACGCTCCTGGTTGTTTTGTTGTTTGCCATCACGGCAGTCGCACAGCAGACTGCGCCGACGGGCACGCACCCGATCGATAACGCTCACTCAAATGTCGGATTTTCAGTGCCGATCCTCGGCGGCTTGTCGCAAGTTAAAGGCAAGTTCACCGACTTTGCGATCACGCTCAATCACGACGAGAAAGACATCACGAAATCGTCAGTCAGCGTCGTGATCAAAGCGACGAGTATCGACACCGGAATCGAAAGACGAGACGCGCACCTGCGCAACGCAGACTTTTTCGACGTCGAGAAGTTTCCCGAGATCACTTTCAAGAGCGAGCGCATCGAGAAGAAAGGGAAACAGTTCATCGCCCACGGCCCGTTGACGATGCACGGCGTGACAAAACAGATCGCGCTGCCGTTCACGGTCACGGGAACGTTCAAGAACCCGACGAACAACAAGATGAGTATGGGTTACTCGGCGAAGGTGGTTTTGAACCGGCGAGACTTCGGGATCAACTACAGCCGTCAGGACAACCCAACGTTCCTTGGCGACGAAATCACTGTGGAAATTGAACTGGTGACGCGGGCGTTGGACGCGAAAGCAGGATCCTAGTTCACAAACCGGCGCAACTGCACGCTGATCGCAAACCCGATCGCGATAAACGTGGCGATCAGCGAGGCAAGCCCGGCGCTCATCAACGGCAACGGCACACCGATCACGGGCGAGATGCCGAGCGCCATGCCGATGTTGATGAAGATCTGAAACGACAGGCCGCCTACGAACGCCATGATGAAGAGCATTCCCATGCGGTCTGACGCGCGCCGCGCGCCGGTGATCAAACGCGACACCAGCACGACGTAAGCAAGCAGGACCAAAATGCACCCGACAAACCCCGTGTTTTCCGCGAGCACCGCGTAGATGAAATCGGTGTGCGGCTCGGGCAGAAACTTCAATCCGCTCTGCGAGTATTCGACCGACGAGCGCGAGCCGATCAATCCGCCTTCGCCGACAGTCAGGATCGATTGCCACGTGTGATACCCGATCCCGCGCCGGTCGGCATTCTCCGGATCGAGAATCACGTTGATACGTTCCTGTTGGTACCCTTTGACGTAACCGGTTTTGACACCGATCCAGTACGCCGCGGGAATCAACACCACCGCCAGAACCGAAGCCGCGATCACATACCGCAATTTGATCGCAGACAAGAACAGCACCACCGCGAGAATCGGTATGTACGTCAACACTGAACCGACGTCCGGTTCGAGCAGGATCAGCCCGATCGGCAGCGCAAGAATCAATCCGCCGACGATCATCTCGCGCAGCGTCAGCGCCTGCACCCGATTCTTTCCGAAGTAACGCGCCAGCATCATCGCCGTCGTCACTTTCACAAACTCCGACGGCTGAAACTGTCCGATACCCGGCACTTTGATCCACGCGCGCTGGCCGTTGATCTTCAAACCGATGCCCGGCACCAGCACGATCACGAGCAGGATCAGACCGAAGATGTAGAACGCGGGCGAGAGATTGAGCAGCTTGCGGTAATCCGTAAACGCGATGGCCAGCATCGCCACGAGCCCGATGCCGAGTCCGATTAGTTGTTTGACCCAATAGGGTTCGGTCGGTTGCGCGTTGCGGATCTGGATCGTACCGAATAACACGATCCCGATCGCCAGGAGAGCAAGGATCCAGTCGAAATCACGCCAACTACGTTTGTGAATTATCGCGACCATCTACTGCTGACTAATTGCTGACTGCTGTTGCTTGTTGCGCGGCGGGAGGTTTCCGCGTGGTTGCCACTGGCTTGGGCTTGGCAGCCGTCGTTGCCGGTTTCGCTGCCGCGGGTTTAGCCGGCGCCGAATCGGCATTCGTGGCCGCCGCGTCGGCTGGTTTTTCAACCTTCGCGATCTGCACGGCTCCCGGAGGTTCCTCGTTACGTGTGTTGCGGTAGTAAACGTCGTAAACGCCTCGCACCGCAGGCGCCGCGTGTGTTCCACCAAATCCTGAGTTTTCGATCAGGGCAACCATAGCGATTTCGGGTTTGTAAGCCGGTGCGTAACTCACGAACCACGAGTGGTCCTTGTTCTTGCCGGTGTCCTTGCCGAGCCCGACGACCTGCGCCGTTCCCGTCTTGCCGGCGATATCAAATCCGGCCATCGCGATACGCGCGCCGGTGCCGCCGCCGTTCACCACGGCCCACATGCCTTCGACAACCGTGTGATAAATGTCTTCGGGTATGGGAATAACTTTCGGGTTCGGGCGCGAGGCGTCCAAAGGCGCAAATGTTACCGCAGGCTGATCGCCGTTAACGGGCACTTCTTTCAGCAGGTGCGGAATGTACATGCGGCCACTCATACTCACCGCGGAGATCGACCGGATGAGCGAGATCGGCGTGATGATGTCGTAGACCTGTCCGAACGAGGCGTAGACCGTGTCGATGTCGCGCCATTCCGGATCGCGCGGTTGCATGCGCCGCTTGAACTCGCGCGACGGCGTCCAACTGACGACTTCGTTTGGCAAGTCGATGCCGGTGCGCTTGTTGAGATCAAACTCGTCAACCATTTGGACGATGCCGTCGATGCCCATCTTCAAACCGAGACGATAGAAGTAACCGTCGCAGGAGACGGTAATCGCGCGCTTGATGTCCGGCGCGCCGTGATTGCCCATGCAGCGCGTGAACTTGTTGCCGATCGTGATGCCGCCGCCGCACGCGATGTTCGAGTGATCGATGGTGATTGCGCCCTGCTGAAGTCCGGCAACGGCCATCGGGATTTTCCAGGTCGAGCCCGGCGGATAGCGGCTTTGAATCGCGCGGTTGAGCAAAGGCGTTTCCGGATCGGCCAACAACGCCGCGTATTCGGCTTTGCCTTCCTTTGTCGTGATTCGTTGTGAAAAGAGATTTGGATCGAACGTCGGATACGACGCGAGCGCCAGGATCTCGCCGTTGTTTGGATCCATGGCGATGAGCACACCGCGCTTCGTGGCTGAATTCGCGAGCTGATCTTCGGCGGCGTGTTGGAGATCGAGATCGATGGTCGTGATCAGGTCGCGGCCGGGAATCGGATCGACGATTTCGATCTCGTCCTGAATACGCCCGCGGCTGTCGACCACGACTTCGCGATAACCGTCTTTGCCGCGGAGGTAGTCGTCGTAGATCTGTTCCAGACCGCTGAGCCCGATGATGTCTCCGGGTTTCAGTCCTTTGTCTTTGGAAACCTGTTGCTTGAGCTGGTCGGGACTGATCTCGCCGACGTAGCCGAGGACGTGTGCGAGCGAACCGTTCGCGGGGTATTTTCGCTGCGGCTGTTGCTCGACGCGCAGTTCGGGATATTCGAGATTGCGTGACTCAACCCAGGCGATGTCGCCGGGCGTGGCGTCCTGTTTGACCAGTATCGATTCAAACGCCGGCATCGACTTCACCATCTCGAAGCGCTCGGTCAGCATTTGCGGGTCGATGTCCATGCCGCTGGAGAGCGGCTCGACGAGCGCATTGAGGTCTTTGCCTTTCACGTCTTCGCGCGAAAGGATCACGTTGTAGATGGGACGCGAGTCGACGATTGGTCTCTTGTTACGATCGAAGATCACGCCGCGTGGCGCCGGAATCGGCAGCCGTCGGCGCCGCTGGTTTTGCGCGATTTCCGAGTAGCGGTCGCCGCGGACCACCTGCAAGACGTAGAGCCGTACGCTGAGCACACCCAGCATCAACACGACAAGGATCTGCACAAAACGCAGCCGGGCGCGAAGATTTTGCGATGAGTCTTCGAATTTCATGACTAGAGCCTCACGAAGCTTCTACTTAGTCGTTTCTTTTTGCCGCCGCGTTGCAAAGAAATCATCTTCTTCGTAACGGGCCGGTCGAACGCCGCGCGACCCGGCGCCGAGTGGCGAATTGCCGGCGCTGTGCCGACTCGCCGGACTTCACTGAATCGAGCACGTAAAGAACCAGAGTTCCGACCACAGTCGTGGCGATCAGTTTGTAAGAGAGCGTCTGCACAAACGGAACGCCTGGAGCATAACCAAGCACGCGGTGCCAGAAGACGTAGATCGCGGAGTCGAGCACGGTTGCGGCCGCCAGCACCGGAATCCTTAACAACGGGTTTTCAAGGTTTACTTTCGTCGCGGCGAAGAAAATGATGTAGGCCGTCAGCGTCTTGGAAAAACCACCCGCGCCGATCAGACCGCCGCTGCGTGCGTCCACGATCAATCCGGCGAGTGTTCCCACCACCAGCGCCTGCCATGCTTCGCGTTGCAGCGCGATGTAAACAACTACGATCAGCGGAAAATCGATATATGCGAGCGGCCTCCAAACCTCGCGGAGTGAAAGCTGCAGCACTATCGAGATAAGCAAAACTGCGGCGATCTTAAGCTGCGACATCTGTTATTGCCGATTGTCGATTGTCGACTGTCGATTGGCCGCTGACGAAAGTTGCGCCTGGGCCGTTGTGCGGTCTCTTAGCTTGGAGCAAATCATCAATCGGCAATCGTAAATCGGCAATGACTCACCTTGTTCTTTCCGCATTCTGCAAAGTCGGTTGGGGGGTCGGTCGTTGTGGAGGGTGGTACAAAAGCACCGCCACGTCCTCTAAATGGTCCAACTGAGCGCCGGGTTGGATCAAAATCTGGTGTGCCTGAGTGGCTGTTCCTTTCTTTACGTCGACAACTTTGCCGACATTCAAACCCGGCGGATAGATTCCGTCCTGGCCTGTGGTCATCACAGTGTCGCCGACCTCGACCTGTTCGAGACCGGAAACGTAACGCATCTC
>DASUPR010000375.1:0-14287 GCA_036281015.1 Pyrinomonadaceae bacterium | reverse complement strand
TTGGCGCACGTTCCGGATTTGAACGGGTTCGTGCGTGGACTGAGTCGCCTGTTGAAAGAAGATGGATTGATTGTCGTTGAAGTGCCGTACGTGACGGACATGATCGACAACTGCGAGTTTGATACGGTTTACCACGAACATCTGAGTTATTTTTCGTTGACCGCTCTGGATGCGTTGTTTAGTCGGAATGGTCTGACTGTTCAAAAGGTCGAGCGGCTGCCGATTCACGGCGGCACGCTGCGTATTTACGCTGGTCACGGCGGCGAGCGTGATGAGTCAGTGGTCCGATTACTTGACCGCGAGCGGGCGAGCGGTGTTTCTGATATCGACTTTTATAAAACTTTCGGTGCGCGTGTTGAGCGACTGCGCGCAGATCTCGTGGCGCTGCTAAACGAACTAAAATCGCAGGGTAAACGAATCGCCGCTTACGGCGCTTCGGCAAAAGGCAGTACGCTCTTGAACTACTGTGGCGTCGGCCGCGAAACACTCGATTACGTTGTCGATCGCAGCACGGTCAAACAGGGCCTTTACACGCCTGGCACTCATTTAGAGATCTATGGGCCAGAGAAGCTGCTCGCAGACGCGCCTGACCACGTGCTGCTGTTGACCTGGAATTTTGCGAGCGAGATTCTCGAACAACAGTCGGAGTATCGAAAACGAGGCGGGCGTTTTATAGTGCCAGTGCCATTTGTGAAAGTGGTGTGAACACGGACAAACAACGGATGCTTATTTTCAAAGAGACGAACGTCAAAGGCGCGTTCCTGATCGAACCGGAGAAGTTTGAAGACCATCGAGGTTTCTTTGCGCGCAGCTTTTCGCAAACGGAATTTTTAGACCACGGTTTGCGCGCGCAGTTTGTGGAAGCGGGAATTTCGTTCAACCTGCGCGCGGCTACGGTGCGCGGGATGCACTACCAGGCGGCGCCAAACGCGCAGGCGAAACTCGTGCGCTGCACGCAAGGCGCGATTTATGACGCGCTGATCGATTTGCGGCCCGATTCACCAACATACAAACAGTGGTTCGCGCACGAGCTCAGCGCACAGAACCGCCTGATGCTCTACATTCCCGAAGGCTGCGCCCACGGTTTTCAGACCCTCGTGGATGAAGCCGAAGTCTTTTATCAGTTGTCGGCAGGTTACGCGCCGGCGAGTGAACGCGGCGTGAGATGGAACGATCCGGCCTTTGGAATTACGTGGCCGATGACAGAAGGCGTGATCATGAACGACCGCGATCGAAACTATCCGGACTTTAAAGAATAACCATGGTTCTCATTCGAACAGCGAAACGCATCGTGCCGCTGTCATTGAAGGAGGGTTTTCACAAACACAAAGGCGTGCCCGGCGACCTCGCGGCGCGCGTGACGAATCGTTTGAACGGACAGCCTCCTGTCCCGCCGGCAGAGTTGATCTATCTGGTGGCGGGTCATGGAAGCGCGAACGTGTTTCTCGCCGGCGGCCGTTCCGCGTGCGACGCCATCAACGCGATTCTGGCGAAGAATGGCTTGCGGATGGAGCAGTTCGACAACGTGCTCGATTTTGGTTGCGGCGTGGGCCGCATCATTCGCCACTGGAACCAGAGCGAACGGCCGGTGCTGCACGGGACGGATTACAATCCCGATCTGATCGGGTGGTGCCAGGAGAATTTGAGCGCGTGCAAGTTTCGCGTGAACTCGCTTTCGGGGAGTTTGCCGTACGACGATGAGACTTTCGATTTCATCTATTCATTCTCCGTGTTCACTCACCTGAAAGAGCCGCTTCAGTTTCACTGGATCGACGAGCTGGGGCGAGTGTTGAAGCCGGGCGGGTACGTCTACCTGACAACGCACGGGAAGTATTATCTCTCGATTCTGAATGCGGCGGAGCAGGAGCAATTTGATAAGGGACACCTGGTCGTGCGCGAACAGGAACAGTCGGGTTCAAACTCTTGCGCCGTCTTTCATCCGCCGAGTTACGTGCGCGATGTGCTCGCGCGCAATTTAACGGTCGTGGATTTTGTTGAGTGCGGCGCGCAGGGCGATTCGATGCACGACGCGCATTTACTGCGAAAAGTCTGATGTCGTCTGAGATTGTTAATGAGACTCACGCGCTCGCCGACGCGCTTGCACTCGCAGGGCGTGACGAAGTGTTGCGTGAAAGGATTTTCGAAGCGCTGCGTGAGGCCGAGTTGCGGGCGGACGATGCATCGACGTTTCGTGAACAGGTTCGGTGGCCTTTGATACTTTCGCTGTTGCGTGACGCACGGACACATAGAGTCGTTCTGGAGAATGGCGTGATGTTTGACGTCACGCCGGACAGCCGCATCGAGAAGGCGTTGCTGTTGAGCTCGACGGCACATCCCGATCACGTTTGGGAGCCGCAGACGACGAAGCTTCTCATCGCGCTGGCGGAACGTGCGACTAACGTGATTGTCGGCGGTGCGTACATCGGCGATCAGGTGCTGCCAATTGCGAAGAGTAGCGCCGCTGTGGTTCATGCGTTTGAACCGATGAAAGAGGCGTTCGAGCGGCTGGTTCACCACGTGGAGATCAATGAACTAAAAAACGTCGTGGCGCAACGTCGTGGATTATGGAACGAAAGCGCAGCTAATCTCCGGCTCGATGGTCATCTCGCGCTGGCTTCGTCAGTGGCGGTCGACAAAAGCGATAGCGAAACCACCCCATCGATCTCGATTGACGATTACGTGCGCGAGCGAGGTTTGCTGCCGGTAGAGTTGATCATGCTCGATACCGAGGGCGGCGAGGAAAACGCTTTAGCCGGCGCGCGTGAAACGATCGCCCGCGATCGGCCAAACATCGTTTTCGAGATTCACCGTAACTTCGTCGATTGGACCAACGGGCTCGCACGAACATCGATCGTGACGTCGCTTACTTCGCAGGGTTATGAAGTCTTCGCCATTCGCGACTTCCACAATAATTATCCGATCGCTTCTCCGATCGAGATCATTCCCGCTGGTAAGGTTTATCTCGATGGTCCGCCGCATGGTTTCAACGTTTTGGCGACCAAAGATAAGGATCTCGTCGAGCGGCTGGGATTGAGAATCGTTGAGAACGTCAGTCCGAAGTTGCTGCTGGAGAAAAATCCCGCATTGCACGCCCCGTTAGTAGAAACAAGATGATTACCATCCTCGGAGCTTCGGGTTTTATCGGCTCGCACCTCGCCGCGCGGCTCCAGCAGTACAAGCTGGAGTTTCAGGCTGTGAAACGAAACGAGCCGATCCCGGACGGGAATCTCGGGAATGTGATCTACTGCATCGGCGTGACCGCGGATTTCAGATCGAAACCGTTCGAAACCGTTGACGCGCACGTTTGCACGCTGCTCGACTTCGTACGCGAACAGGAATTTGATTCGCTGCTTTATCTCTCCTCGACGCGACTTTACGCCGGCGCCGATTCGACTGCTGAAGAAGCCGCGCTACGCGTCAGACCAGAAAGCGCGAATGATCTCTACAACCTCTCGAAACTGATGGGCGAATCGATCACGTTGAACTGCGGGCGCACCGGACGCGTAGCCCGAATCGCGAACGTTTACGGCCTTGATTTCAAGTCGGACAACTTCCTGCCGAGCATCTTGCGCCAGGCCGCCACCGGCGCGAAGATCGTGTTTGAAACGGCACCGGAATCGGAAAAGGATTATGTTTGGGTCCACGAGGTGGTCGAGAACCTGATCTGGATTGCGGCGCAAGGCAAACAGCAAATTTACAATGTCGCGAGCGGAGTGAATGTTTCAAACGCGCAGTTGGCGGCGAGGCTTCAGCAGTTGACGGGTTGCGAGATCGAGTTTGCACCGGGCGTGCCGGCGATCAAGTATCCACGGATAAATATCGACCGCGTGCGCGGTGAGTTTGGCATTGTTCCTTCGTCTGTGTTGGACGATCTGGAGTGGCTGTTGAAGTCATACAAAAATGATCAGCATTAACATCGAGCAGGGAACAATCAGCGTCGACGAGAACGGCGCGACGCGCGAGTACAAACTCGACACGCCTGAAGCGTTCCGGATCATTTCCGACGTCTGGCTCCGCGCGGGCTGGGACACAAAATACGTTTACAGTTTCACCTGGCTCGGCCGCCCGATGATTCAACTGCCGGAAGACATGATCCGGATCCAGGAAGTGATCCACACCGTGCAGCCGGATGTGATCGTGGAAACGGGTGTCGCGCACGGTGGCTCGCTCGTGTTCTACGCGAGCTTGTGCAAAGCAATGGGTCGCGGACGCGTGATCGGTGTTGACGTCGAGATTCGTCCACATAATCGGGCGGCGATCGAAGCACACGCGCTGTTTCCGCTGATCACGTTGATCGAAGGCAGCTCGATCGAGCCGCAGATCGTGGAAGAGGTGAAGTCGCTGATAAAACCGGGCGAGAGGACGATGGTTGTGCTCGACTCCAATCACGAGAAGCAGCACGTGCTCGAAGAGTTGCGCGCGTATTCGCCGCTCGTCAGCGTTGGCTCGTACATCGTCGCCATGGATGGAATCATGGAACGGCTCGCCGGTGCGCCGCGCAGTGCGCCGGACTGGTCCTGGAACAATCCGCGGCAAGCGGCGCTTGAGTTTGTCGCCGAAAATGCCGACTTTGTGATCGAAGAGCCGCAGTTTGCGTTCAACGAAGGCAAGATCACGGAACGCGTCACGTACTGGCCGTCCGCTTTTATCAAACGAGTGAAATGATGCTCGGGGTCGCCTTAAAGAAATTTCAAGACCAACTCTGGCTCGCGCGGTTTGGCCGTCATGCCTCGCTCGTGCCGCCTGTCGAGCTCATGCACGACGGTCCGCAAAGCTATAAAGAGTTCAAGCAAAACGGCGAAGAGTTTTTGCGTTACTACGTCGAGCTTTGCGGCCTGCGGCCTGATGAAAAGATCCTCGACGTCGGATCGGGAATCGGCCGCAAGACATTGCCCTTGGTCGACTACCTCAACGAGCGCGCCAGCTATGATGGACTCGAGCTCGTGAAGAGCGCCGTTGAGTGGTGCACGGAAAAGTACACGAGCAAGTATCCCAACTTTCGCTTTCAGCACATCGACGTTTTCAACGCGCACTACAACCCGGAGGGAAAGTATCGCGCGTCGGAGTATCGCTTTCCGTTTGGCGATGACGAGTTTGATCTGGTTGTGCTCAATTCCGTGTTCACGCACATGCTGCCGGCGGAGGTGGAAAACTATCTGAGCGAAGTCGCGCGCGTGCTGAAGCCGGGCGGCCGCTGTCTGATCTCGTTCTTTCTGCTTAACGAAGAATCTGTCGCGCTGCTCGACCAGAACAAGAGCATGATCGTTCTGCCACACGCGCAACCGCCGGTGCGCATGCAATCGCGCGAGAAACCGGAAGAGGCGATCGCGTTTGAAGTAAAGCACGTGCTGGCGCTTTACGAACACTGCGGGTTGGAGATCAAACAGCCGATACGCTACGGATATTGGTGTGGGCGCTCAGAGTTTTTGAGTTGCCAGGATTTGATCGTGGCGATTAAGAAAACCGTTTGACGATGGCTTACACCGGCACAGTCGTAGTGATTCCCACGCGCAACCGCGCGCCGATCGCGATGAATGCGATTCGGTCGGTGAGGGATGAGGCGGTGGAAAACGTCGAGGTGCTGGTTTCGGATAACTCGACGTCAGACGCGGAACGAGACGCGCTCGCAAGATTTTGTGCCGGCTTGGAGGGTCTGCGTTATGTGCGTCCACCGGAATCGCTTTCGATGCCGGCCCATTGGGACTGGGCCATCCACCAGGCTTTGCAAACCTACGGCGCGAGTCATTTTCTTTATCTGACTGATCGCATGATGTTCAGAAAAGGCGGGCTACGAGAAGTTGTCGGTTTGGCAGCGCGCTATCCCGACAAGGTGATCGCTTACAACGCCGATCGCATCGTCGACAATTCAACGCCGATTCGTGTCGAGCAGTATCCGGCGAGCGAAAGGCTCTTCTCGATTAACACGGTGCGGATATCGCAACTGCTGTCGCAAGCGATTATTCATCCGGCAGTGCCGCGTATGCTCAACTCGATCGTGCCGCGGACGGTGCTCGATCGCATTCAACAGCGTTTCGGCAACATCTTCGCCTCGGTCTCGCCCGACTTCAACTTTTGTTGCCGTTGTCTCGAGCTCGAGGAGTCGATCCTTTATTACGACAAGGCGCCGCTGTTTCATTACGCGCTGAGCCGCAGCAACGGCGCCAGCGCGACCCGCGGCGAAATGACCGAGGATTATGCGGATTTTACAGCGAATTTGCGCGTGAAGAATGCCAACTGGGCCACGCCGATACCCGGACTGAACACGGCCGTGAATTACGCGTTTCACGAATACTGTGTGTTCAAGCAGGAAACCGGCAGCGAGAAATTCTTCGAGCTCGACATGCAGAAGTATCTCGAAGCGAATGCAAACGAGAGCCGTGAAGTCGTCGACCCGCAGCTCCGAACAGAAATGCTCTCATTACTCGCGGCGCATGGTTACGTTGAAGCAAAGACAAACGGCCACCAGCAAAGCGCACCAGCCGTGAGCTTTTCCAAAAGACTGCAAGCAAAACTGAAACGTCTTTTCACGGGCGCGGCGACAACACCCGCGTGGCTGTTTCTCGCTCGTACCGTGGCCATCACGCCGCCCGGGCTCAACAGTTTCGAATTTGCCACACTCGACGAAGCAATCGATTACGCCAGAAACATCTCGCGCGGAAACGTTAAAAGAGGCCGGGCTGACGAAGAGTTGTTACAGGCCCGCGAGCTGCCGAAACAATGAAGCGTGTGTTGAGTTCGTTGGTGCCGTTGTCCGTCAGGGCCGCGGTTCACGATCGTCGCAATCGAGCGAAGCTCGAACGATTGCTCGACACAAAGAATCGTTTTCGCGCGGCGCGAAGCCGCAATCAACAGGTCAACATTCCCCCGGGCGTCAATCTCGTCGGTTATATTCGCGCCAACATGGGACTCGGCACCGCCGCGCGCGGACTCGCCGCCGCCTGCGATGCCGCCCAAATTCCGTTCGGCGTGATCAACCTCGAGCACGGAAACTACGGGACGCACACGGATGCATCATGGTCGCACAAGGAGGTCGCCGATTCGCGTTATGACACCACTGTGGTTTGCGTGAACCCCGACAACAGTTTTTATCTTCGCACGCAGGTCTCGCCCGAGATACTCGGCAATCGTTACGTGATCGCGCACTGGTATTGGGAACTGCCTGAGATGCCCGACGAATGGTTGAAAGAATTTGAGTATGTCGACGAGGTGTGGGCGCCTTCAAACTTCATCAAGGACGCTGTTGCTAAAAAGGCGTCCGTGCCCGTGGTGCGCGTGCCGACAGTCGTGGACTTGAAACGCACGGCAAAATTTTCACGCGCTCAGCTCGGTCTACCCGAACATCGCTTTCTGTTTCTGGCGATGTTTGACACGCGCAGTGTTTTAGAACGAAAGAACCCGTTGGGTGTGCTGAAGGCTTTCAAGAACGCATTCAACGCTGACGATGCGAGTGTCGGCCTGGTGTTGAAGTTTAATAACCCCGATTACGATCAACCCGTAATGCGGGAGCTTCAAGCCGAGCTCAAGGACTGGCAAAACGTCTTCGTGATCGATCGCCTTTTGACGCGTGACGAACTGACTTCGCTCGTCGACGCATGTGATTGCTACATTTCTTTGCACCGTTCAGAAGGCTTCGGACTCGGCCCGGCGGAAGCGATGAGCCTCGGCAAGCCCGCGATCGTTACCAACTGGTCCGGCAGCGTCGACTACATGACTGCTGACAACTGCGTCCCCATTGATTACAAACTGGTCCCACTCGCTCGGGACTTTGGACCATACAAGGCCGGTCAGCACTGGGCTGAGCCCGATCTCGAACAAGCCGCGCACTGGATGAAACGCCTCGTCGCCGAACCCGAACGCGCGCGCGAGATCGGTTCGCGCGGCCAGCAAACGATCAGCTCCGAGTTTTCACCACAGGCAGTCGGCAGGATAATTCAAGCTCGCCTCCAGGAAATCAGAGGTACGCACTAAGTGACGGTCGTCCGCAGAATCATCAACAGCATCAACTATCGCGTGCTTGCGCCGCTGACAAACCGCGATGCGCGCAACTGGGCGTCGAAGACTGACTTTCGCAAAGCGCATCGACGGCTGCTGCAACAACTCCGCAGCACTTACACGAATGATGAAGCGGTGCGCCGCGCGGTCGGCGGAGAGTTCGACGCCGTGGGCATTCTGGAGAGACAAGCGCTAATTCACCACGGATTGAAACAAACGGATTATCTCATCGACGTCGGCTGCGGATCGGGTCGCTTAGCGAAACCGTTGTCTGAGTATCTCACCGGCCAGTATCTCGGAATCGACGTCGTACCGGGACTAATCGAGTATGCGCGGAAGCTCGTGCCCCGTCGCGATTTCCGCTTCGAAGTGGCCGAAGGACTCAAGATCCCGGAACAGGATCAACAAGCCAACATGGTTTGCTTCTTTTCCGTGCTGACGCACTTGCTGCACGAAGAATCATTTGTTTACCTGCGCGAGGCAAAGAGAGTCCTGCGGCCCGGCGGTAAGATCGTGGCCTCGTTTCTCGATTTTCGCGTGAACAGCCACTGGAAGTATTTTGAGAACAACGTGGGCGATATCGGCGTCGGGTCTCAACCGATGAACGTCTTTATGTGCCCGGACATGTTTCGTGAGTGGGCCAAACGTTTGGATCTGGAAATCGAGTCGATTCACGATGGCGACGAACCATACCTGCCGCTGCCCGCGCCGATCACTCTTGAGAACGGCGCGCTCCTGCAAAACCCCGCCGCGTTTGGACAATCCGTGTGCGTGATGGTACGAAGATAATGATGAACACTGAGCCGCTGGTTGTCATTCAACCGAGCCAAAGCTGGAGACTGCTTAGTCTCAAAGATCTCTGGGCGTATCGCGAACTGCTTTTCTTCCTGTCGTGGCGCGACGTCAAAGTGCGCTACAAACAGACGGCGCTCGGCGCCGCGTGGGCCATCCTGCAACCGTTGTTCATGATGGTCATCTTCACGATCTTCTTCGGGCGTCTTGCAGGCATCGACTCCGCCGGCATTCCATATCCGTTGTTTGCGCTCGCCGGTCTTGTGCCGTGGACGTTCTTCTCGAACGCAATCACGCAGAGCGGCAACAGTCTCGTAGGCAGCTCGCACCTGATTACAAAAGTTTACTTTCCCCGGCTCATCGTTCCCGCAGCGGCGATGCTCGCAGGGCTCGTGGATTTCGCGCTCGCGTTCGTGTTGTTCGTCGTGATGATGGTCTACTACAGCGTCGCGCCAACGACGCACCTGCTGTTTCTACCGGTGCTTATCTTGCTGACGGCGCTGTTTGCGCTGGGCGTGGGTACGTGGTTCGCAGCGTTGAATGTGAAGTATCGCGACGTGAGGTTTGCGCTGCCGTTTCTGATTCAGCTCTGGTTGTTTGTGTCGTCGGTGATCCTGCCGTCGAGCGCGTTGCCGCAGAAGTATCGCTGGTTGTTGATGCTCAATCCGATGTCGGGAATCATCGAAGGCTATCGCTCGTCGCTCTTCGGGCTTCCATTCGACTGGCCCGCTATCGGCGCCGCCGCCGCGATTACCGTCGCCGTGCTTGGCTACGCCATCTATTCGTTCGCGCGCGTCGAGAGGAGCTTCGCCGACATTATTTAGATTTGATTCTGTTCGTACCAGGCAATGGTTCGTTTTAATCCCTCTTCTAAAGAGGTCTGGGCACGAAAACCAAACTTCTCGAGCGCACGGCTCGTGTCGAGTTGCCTTCGCGGCTGCCCGTCCGGACGATCCGAACGCCAGCGAATCTCGCCCTTGTAACCCGTCAGCCGCGCGATCGTCTCGACCAAATCTTTAATCACGACTTCATTACCCGAACCGAGATTCACCGGATCGGATTCGTTGTAAACAGCACTCGCGCGCACGATCCCTTCCGCACAATCCTCAACGTAAAGAAACTCGCGCGAGACCTTGCCCGAGCCCCACGCTTCGATAAACGCGTCGCCCCTTTCGCGCGCCTCGACGCATTTGCGAATCAACGCCGGAATCACGTGCGAAGTCTCGAGGTCGAAATTGTCGCCCGGTCCATACAGATTCGCCGGCAACAGGAAGATCGAGTTGAACCCATACTGCTCCCGATACGACTGCGACTGCACGAGCATCATCTTTTTCGCGAGACCGTACGGCGCGTTGGTCTCTTCCGGATAACCGTTCCAGATGTCGTCTTCTTTAAAAGGCGTCGGCGTGAACTTCGGGTACGCGCAAACAGTTCCGATCGCCACGAATTTTTTGACGCCGTGAAGCCGCGACTGTTCGATAAGCTGCGCGCCCATCATCAGGTTGTCGTAAAAAAACCGCCCCGGGTTTTTCTGGTTGTGACCGATGCCGCCAACCACCGCTGCCATGTGAATCACGAGGTCCGGATCTGCGTCCTTCAGCAGCCGTTTTACGTTCTCTTCCTTGACCAGATCGTACTCGCGGCTGCGGGGAACGACGACGTCAACGCCCTTGTAAGACTTCAACTTGTCGACGACGAACCGGCCCAGAAAACCGGCGCCGCCAGTCACAACGATTCGCTGGTAGGGAAATTCTGCTTCGTGCGCGTGCATGCGCCGAGAATATCAAATTTGCCGAGAATCAGCCCATGAGTTAAGGTATACCGTTTGTTAAAACGCCACGCATTTTCGGCTCAAGATCCAGGGTAAACTCAATATGAAACGTGCACTGATCACCGGCATCACGGGCCAGGATGGCTCATACCTGACCGAGCTGCTGCTCGAGAAGGGCTACCAGGTTTTCGGGATTGTCAGGCGGTCCTCTTCTTTCAACACCGATCGCATCGACCATCTTTACCAGGACCCACACGAACCCGAAGCTCGCCTGCGAATGTTCTACGGCGACCTGAACGATTCGAGTTCGCTGAACACGATCCTGCGCAACACGCAGCCGGACGAGATTTACAACCTCGGCGCGCAGTCACACGTGCGTGTGAGTTTTGACGTGCCGGAGTACACGGCGGAAGTCACCGGTCTCGGCACCGTCCGCATACTCGAAGCGATTCGCGACACCGGAATCAAACCGAAATTTTACCAGGCGTCTTCATCGGAACTTTTCGGGCGCGTGCGTGAAGTGCCGCAAACGGAATTGACGCCGTTTTATCCGCGCTCGCCGTACGCGTGCGCGAAGGCTTACGCCTATCACATCACGGTGAACTATCGTGAGTCGTACGGGTTGTTTGCCTGCAACGGAATCCTGTTCAATCACGAAAGCGAACGCCGCGGTGAGACGTTTGTGTCGCGCAAGATTACGCGCGCCGCGACGCGCATCAAGCTCGGGCTGCAAAAGAAACTCTACATGGGCAATCTCGAAGCGCGCCGCGACTGGGGTTACGCTAAAGACTACGTCGAGGCTATGTGGATGATGTTGCAGGCGGACGAGCCGGACGACTTCGTGATCGCGACCGGTGAGAATCATTCGGTGCGCGAGTTTCTCACTGAGGCTTTTAATTACCTCGACATGGATTGGAAAGAGTTTGTGGAAACTGACCCGCGTTACTACCGGCCCGCGGAAGTGGATTTGCTGCTCGGCGACTTTTCCAAGGCGCGGCGCGTGCTTGGTTGGGAACCGAAAGTCAGTTTCAAGGAACTGGTACACCTGATGGTGGACCACGATCTCGAATTGGCCCGCCATGAAGCCCTGCGCAAACGCGACGGCGCCAAGATCTCACAAGCCAGTTGGGGGACAGTTTAACTCTTCGGAATTCCTGTGACACCAATCGTTAAAGTTGAAAACCTCGGTAAGGTTTATCAGATCGGGACGAGAGCAGCCGGATATGAAACGTTGCGGGAGTCGCTGACGAACGCGGTTCGTGCTCCCTTCGCTACTCTGCGGCGCAGAGTCGAAAAGAATGAAGACGTTTGGGCGCTGCGCAACGTGAGTTTCAACGTGATGCCGGGCGAGGTGCTCGGCGTCATCGGCCAGAACGGCGCCGGCAAATCCACGCTCCTCAAAATCCTTTCGCGCATCACCGAACCAACCACCGGACGCGCCGAGCTTTACGGCCGCGCCGGCAGTCTGCTCGAAGTCGGCACGGGCTTTCATCCCGAGCTCACCGGACGTGAAAACATCTTTCTCAACGGCGCGATCCTCGGCATGACCAGGCCCGAGATTCAGCGAAAGTTTGACGAGATCGTCGCTTTTGCCGAGCTCGAAAAGTTTCTCGACACGCCGGTGAAACGCTACTCGAGCGGCATGTACATGCGGCTCGCTTTTTCCGTCGCCGCGCATCTCGACCCCGAAATTCTTGTGGTCGACGAGGTGCTTGCGGTCGGCGACGCGGCGTTTCAAAAGAAGTGCCTCGGCCGCATGCGCGACATCTCCACCGAGGGCCGCACGGTTCTGTTTGTCAGTCACAACATGGCCGCGATCCGCAGTCTTTGCGGGCGTGGCATACTGCTGATCAAAGGCGAAAAGGTATTTGAAGGTCCGGCCGGCGAGTGCGTGGATCGCTACCTCGTCGAGGTGACACACAACGGCACCAACGAAGTGGATCTGAGGAACGCGCCGCGGCCCAAGGGTATCGATACCACCTTGCGGATCGATACGGTTCGACTCGGTTCGCGTGACGGGCGGCCGCTCGTGCGTTCGGGCGATCCGCTCGAGGTAGAGCTGGTGTTCACTGTTTCCGCGCCGCTCGAAGAAGTAGTGGTCGGGATGAACGTCATGTCGCCGGATAACGTGATCATCATGGAGTGCCGCAATACCCATTCGTATGGCACGATCGATCAGCTTGCGCCTGGCGAATACTCGATCAAGTGCCGCGTCGATCAGAACATGCTGAGTCCGGGTCTTTACTTCATGGGCGTCGGCGCGCGTTGCGCGGGCAAACCGCTGGACTACGTGCCGCAGGCGATAACGTTTGAAATCTATTCCGATGAATCATTAGCCTCGCTTTGGTTAAGTAACGTGGCCGGTCTTGTGCGGATTCCGTCTCACTGGACGCAACCGGAGGCCGTAATCGAACATGAGGGAGCATGGGGATAATCGTGGGAGCTAAGTATCGCCTGGGCGTGTTGCAGCAGCGTGCCGGTTTTGCGATGCGCGGCGTGAGTAACTACGCGAAGTTAATGGTCCGCTCCGGCAACCATCGGCCGCGGCTTGCCGCTGTAGCCGTTGGCCGCAACGACGATTACATGGCCGACTTTCGCGAGCGTTTGTTGGCGACGATCTCGTGGAACGTAAAGTATCTCGTCAGTGAATTCATCTTTGTCGAGTGGAACCCGCCGGCCGATCGCCCGCTGCTGTCGTTTGAGTTAGCGAAGAAGTTTGATTGTGTGCGTGCGTACGTCGTGCCTGCTGAGGTTCACGAGCGAATCTGTCAGAACAAAAACATAAACCTGCTCGAGTATCACGCGAAGAACGTCGGCATCCGGCGCGCGCAGTCGCCCTGGATTCTCAGCACTAACGCCGATGCGGCTGTGGGGCTCGATTCGATTAACACGCTGCTCAATAGTGAACTCGACAAGAACGTGTTATGGACCGCGGAACGTTGGGACATTCCGTGGCGCGAGTGCAGCCAGACAGACATCGGTTTGTTGGGCAGCCTGCGTTTCCGGCGCGTGAATCCTTACACGCAGTTAGGCACCGGAGAATTTTGCCTGGCGAGCCGTGAGCTTTGGCATCGCGCACGCGGGTTCGACGAGCAAATGGTGAAGCACCGGTTTGGCTGTGATATTCGCGGCACGGCCCAGATGGTGGCGCTTGGCGGCAGCATCAGACGCGTGGGCACGGTGTTGCACCTGACGCATCCATCTTCGTGTACTGAAGGTGTAAAACCTCATCACGGAGAAGCGGCGACGCCCGAAGGAGTGCCGTATCACAATCCGGACGACTGGGGACTCGGAAACTGTAACGAAGTGCAGATCGCAGAGCGCGTTTGGAGGTTGGAGACTAAATAGACATGCGAGAGCTGGTGCTGGGTGGGCACGGGTTGATCGGATCGACACTGGTCCATGCGTTGGAGGAACGCGGGTCTTCCGTTACTTCGCTCGATCTGAAAAACGGTCATGACCTGCGTCAGGTTGACGACCAACCGTTTCGCGAGTGTGATCGTGTTTGGTTTTTGGCGTGGGACACCGGCGGCGCACGTTACATCGAAGCCGTCGATCGGCAGCACGAACAATACAAGCACAACTGCGAGTTGACCGTGCGCGTGCTCGACGCGCTTGCGCGCACACGCACGCCGTTTCTCTTCGTCAGTTCACAACTTGCAGGACTGCCGACGGCTTACGGCACGACGAAATTGATGGCCGCGTGCTGGTCGTTGCAACTCGGCGGTAAAG
>DASUPR010000374.1:0-6022 GCA_036281015.1 Pyrinomonadaceae bacterium | reverse complement strand
ATCGAAACGCGTCGCCTGAAGCGCGGGCGCGAGTCCGAAAACAATTCCGGTCAGCAGCGATAGACCAAGCGTAAACAAGAGCACCGGCACATTGACGCTAACCCGTTGCAGATCGATCAACGCCGGTGGACTCAACGCGACCAACGCTTTCGTTCCCCACCACGCGACAATCACGCCGAGCGCACCGCCAATCAATGACAACAACACACTCTCTGTCAGCAACTGTCGCGAGATGCGCCAACGGCTCGCGCCGAGTCCCGCGCGCACTGCGATCTCTTTTCGTCGCGAACTCGCACGCGCCAACTGCAGGTTCGCGACATTAGCGCAGGCGATCAGAAGCACAAAACCAACCGCGCCTAACAAGATCAGAAGCGGTCTGCGAATCTCGCCCGTAAACTGCGTGCGCAACGGAACAACATTCACGCCCCACGTCTTGTTGAAATCCGGATACTGCTGTTCGAGCCGCGCCGCGATCGTGGCCATCTCGCTTTGCGCCTGCTCGATCGTGACGCCCGGCTTGATCCGCGCAACCGCCGACGCAAAGCGTCCGCGCCGAATAATCATTTCGTTTGCGATCTGAAACGGCACCCAGATGTCGGCAGGCTTGCTGGCTTCCGTGCCGCGTTGAATGTGCCAGCCAAAGTTCGCGGGCATCACGCCGACAACTGTGTTCTGCCGGTTGTTGAGCGTGATCTGGCGCCCGAGGATTCCACTGTCACCGCCAAAGCGCCGCTGCCACAATCCGTAGCTGATGATCACGACCGACGGCTGGTTATCGCGCGCATCGTCCGCGACAAACGTTCGGCCCAACACCGGATTCGTCCCCAGCACCGAAAACAGATTGACTGTCGCAAACTGTCCTGGCACTTCCTCAGGTTCGCCGTCGCTCGTGAGATTCAAACTGCGATCGAAGAAGACAGCCATGTCGCTAAAGACCTGGTTCTGGTTCTTCCAGTCGGTGAAGTTCGCAAGGTTGATCACGTTCTGGTCCGTGCGGCCGCCTTGCCGCTTCTCCCAAACCAGCACCAGCTTTTCGGGATCGGAGTAAGGAAACGAACGCAGTAGCACCGCGTTGACGACGCTGAAGATCGCGGTGGTCGCGCCGATGCCGAGCATGAGGGCAACGATCGCGACGATCGTCACGGTCGGACTCTTCAACAACATCCGCACGCCAAAACGAATGTCAGCTAACAATGTGCTCATCGTTTCACTCCTTCGATCACTCGCACCGCAACGCGTCCATCGGATCAACCTTCGTCGCGCGCCACGCCGGGATGTAACAAGCCAGCAACCCAACCAGCGCCAACAACACCGCAACCACCGCAAACGTGAACGGATCCTTCGCGGTCACACCAAACAACAAACTCGAAACGAACTTCGACGCTGCGTACGCTCCCGCCAACCCGATTCCCAATCCCAACACAATCAACACCGAGCCTTGCTTGACGATCATCAGCAACACGTCACGCGACTGCGCGCCCAGCGCCAGCCGAATTCCGATCTCGTTCGTGCGTTGGACCACCGAGTAGCTCATCACGCCGTAAAGCCCGACCAGCGTCAGCACAAGCGCCACACCCGCAAACAGCGAAAGCAGCGTGGTGCTAAAACGCGGAGTCGCCACGGATGCCGACAAGTATTCATGCATCGTCTTCACGCCAAACAAGGGCAGGTCCGCGTCCATCGCCGCGACTTCCTTCGTCACGCCAGAAACGAGACTGTGCGGATCGGTCGACGTCTTCACGACCATCGTCATCTGCGAAAAAGGCACTTGCGTCTGCGGCAGGTAGTAAGCCGGTTGCGGCGCAGTGTTGAGACTGCGGTTCCTGACATCACCCACTACGCCGACGATTTCACGATAGGTAGAGTCTTCACCTTCAATCGTCGAGATGCCGGGATGTATGCGCTTTCCGAGCGGGTCTTCGTTCGGAAAGTATTGGCGCGCAAACTCCTCGGTAATGATCGCGACCGGCGGCGAACCGTGCTGATCGCGTTGGTCAAAATCGCGACCCTTGACGATGGGAATACCCATCGTGCGGAAGTAGCCGACGCCGGTGAAGAAGATATCGGCCGCGGGTTCGTCCTTAGGCGCGACTTCGCGTCCTTCGATTTGAAAAGTGATCATGAAACGATCGCCGCTCAGCGGCAGCGGCAGGATCGAACTTGCCGACTGCACACCCGGCGACGACTCGAGCCGGGTCTTCAAGTCGCTGTAGAACTTGCCCTGCTTGTCGCTGCTGTATCTCGTTTCCGGCAGGCCCAGGCTGAACGTCAACACATTGTCCGGCTGGAGGCCGGTGCTCACGTTTTGCAAGCGCCACAAACTCTGAATCAGCAAACCCGCCGCAACCAGCAACACGACCGCGATCGCCAACTCGCCGACGACGAGCACGCTCCGCATGCGATTGCGACGCGCGCCTTCACTCCCGCTGCGCCCGCCTTCCTTCAGCGACTCAACCAATTCAGTCTTTGAAGAATGAAACGCCGGCACAATGCCAAAAATCAGGCCGGTGAGAACGGACACTCCGAGCGTAAAGCCGAGCACGCGCCAATCGATCGCCACGTGCACCGCGCGCGGAATATCTTCCTTGCCCAACGCCACCAAAAGATCGGACCACCAGACCGCGAGCAACAGCCCGACACCGCCACCGACGAGCGAAAGCAAAATACTTTCCGTCAGCAACTGGCGGATCACGCGCATGCGGCTCGCACCCAATGCCGCTCGAACAGCCATTTCCTTGTGACGGCTTGTCGCGCGCGCTAGCAGCAGGTTCGCAACGTTCGCGCACGCGATTAAAAGCACGCACGCGACCGCAGCGAGCAGAATCAACAACGCCGGACGAATGTCGCCCACCAAAGCCGACAACGCAGGCTCGATTCGTAAACTCCTCTGCGTGTTTGTGTCGGGATACGCTTGTTCGAGACGTGAAGCGATCGCGGTCAATTCACTCTGCGCTTGTTCGGGAGCTACATTCGGCTTGAGACGCCCGATGACGCGCAGGAAGTGTGCGCCGCGTTGGCCCGTAACCGGAGATTTTCCGCTGGCGTCGCCGGCGATCGTGGTCCATAGCTCGACGGGTTCGTTTTGTATCGGAAACTCAAACGTATCAGGCATCACGCCAACAACGGTGAAGCTGACGCCGTCGAGTGTGATCGGTTGATTCACGATAGATGCATCAGAGCCGAACCGTTGCCGGAACAATTGCTCGCTGATGACGGCGACGCGGCCGGTGCTCGAAGGTTTCTCTTCGTCAGGCAGGAATGTTCGGCCGAGTTTGGGTGCGACACCCAGCAAGGGAAAAAGATCGGAGGTCACGACGGCGCCCTGCAAACGCAGCGGCTCACCGCGGCCGGTCATGACGAAGTCGGCGCCGTGGTAAGCAGCGACATGCTCGAAGACCGTGTTCTGCGAACGTATATCGAAGTAGTTCGGATACGAGTGCGAGCCGCGTATCGTGCCGCGCTGCGCGTTTGTTTCGTAAACCGCCATCAGCGCGTCTGAGTTCGGAAACGGCAATGGCCGAAGTAACACTGCGTTTACAACACTAAAGATCGCAGTGTTAGCGCCGATGCCGAGCGCGAGCGCGATCGTGGCGACGATGCTGAGGCTCGGCGATTTGAGCAGCATCCTCAAACCAAATTTGATGTCTTGTAACAGTGTCTCCATATCGGTTTTAAATCCCCTCTGCTTACTCGTACCTAAGCGCTACCAACGGGTCTACTTGCGTCGCTCGCCTTGCCGGTAAGTAACAAGCCAGCAATGCAACCACCACCAACCCCACTGACACGATCACCAGCGTCGCGATGTTGTTCGCCTCAACGCCAAACAACATCGACTCGAGCACACGTGCGAGCGCGATCGATGCACCCACACCAATCAACACACCCACACCAACCAGCACCACGCCGCGAATCATGATCAACTTAAAAACGTCACGTCGCTGCGCGCCCAACGCCACGCGAATTCCAATCTCACGCGTGCGCCGCGCCACCGAAAACGTCAACACACCGTAAAGTCCGAGCGCCGTGAGCAGCGTCGCCAACAAACCGAACGCGGACGAAAGCCACGTCACCAATCGTTCCTGGATCAGCGACTCGTCAATCTCAGTCGAAAGCGTCTTAACGTTGTAGAGCGGCAGATGCGGGTCGAGTGCTTTCAAACCAGCGCGCAACGATTCAGCGACCACCGCCGGATCGGTTTCGGTTTTGACGTGCAGCGTAAGGTTCATGAGCACCTTCTCCTGCATCGTCGGAAGATAGAAATGCCGTCGCCGCTCGCGGCGCAGGTTGACGTACTGCGCATCTTTCACGACGCCGACAATCGTGATGTCGGGAACTTTTTCGAGACCGATCTTCTTACCGAGCACGTCGGTAGTGCCGAAGAAGTGTTTCGCCATCTGCTCGTTGACGATCACAACTTTCGGACTTCCCTGCCGGTCCTCGTCAGTGAAATCACGCCCGGCGACGAGCGGAATCGCGAGCGCTTTGAAATAGTCAGTCGAAACGAGGGTCACATCGGAGCCCATTCGTTCGCCTTCGCGCGGTGTATAACCTTCGACGACGATGCCATACTGGTCCCAACTCCCGGAGAGCGGCGAATCAGACGCGAGACTGGCAAACTTCACGCCCGGCAGCGCACGCGTACGCGCGAGCAGTTCGTTGTAAAAGTTTGCGGAACGTTCCGGTGTGTAACCGTTCAGCGTCGGGTTCAGACTCGCGAGCAGCACGTTCTCTTTACCGAAACCGGTATCGACAGCACGCAGGTTCAGTAACGTCTTGAGCAACAACGCTGCGGTCACGAGCAACGGCAACGAGAGCGCGACCTGGACCAGGATCAGTCCGCTACGCAAACTCACGAGTTTTCCGGCTGATGTAAAACTGCGCGACTCGAGCCGCAATCCCGGCGCAAACACCTGCCGCGCTGCCTGGATCGCGGGCGCGAGACTGAACGCGACGCCGAGCAACAGCGCCACGCCGAAGATAAAGAGATACAAACGCCAGTCGAAAGAATTGTTGAGGTTGACGCGAAAGTCAGGCGGGATAAACGCCATCAAGGCTGACTTGATCCACAACGCGATGACGACGCCCACAACGCCGCCGATGGCCGCGAGAACGATTCCTTCAGTCAACCATTGCCGCAACAGACGCAACCGGCTCGCGCCCAACGCCAATCGCACAGCGGTTTCCTGTGCTCGCACTGTCGCGCGAGCCATCATCAGGTTCGCGAGGTTCGCGCAAAGAATCAGCAGCACCGCGCACGTCGCACCGAAGAGCAGTAACAGCGACGTCTTCAACTCGACTTGCATGTGACGCAGCCCTTGATCGCCGGGCAGCAAAGCGATCCGTTGGGCCAAAAACTGCTCGCGGTTGTAAGTGCTGGTGCTCGGTGGTAACTGTTGCGCTTCCGACTCGAGCAGTTGCCGGTAAAGCACGTCGAGCGACGCCTGCGCCTGTTGTTCGCTGACCTCCGCCTTGCGGCGCGCCATCACGCTCAACCACTGATGGCGGCGACTCTGCAAGCGCGTCGGCGGCAGCGGATTGAACACCGGCGTCATCATCATCGTCACGCGCACATCGGGATTGCTCGAAAGACTGACGCCATAGAACCCGGGCGGCGTCACGCCGATGACCGTCAGCGGCTGTTCGTTAACGATGATGGTCTTGCCGATCAGGTTCGGGTCTTTGCCGAAGCGGCTTTCCCAGTACGCGTAACTCAACACTGCAACCGGGTGCGCGCCCGGAGTGCGATCGTCATCCTGCGTGAAGAGCCGTCCGGCCCACGGCCGCACGCCGAGCACTTCGAAGAAGTTTCCGCTCACGAGCTCGCCGCGCACGCGCTCGTTCTGATCCGCGTAACTGACGTTCATCTGCGTACCGCCGCGCGTGATGACGCCGGAGAAGACGTCGTTGCGATCGCGCAGATCCTGGTACATCGCATAAGAGAACGTGCTTTCGAAGCTTGGGCCTTCTTTCGGATCGTAAGCTGTGAGCACTACGAGCTGATCCGGATCGCGAACCGGCAGAC